>CANFZJ010000126.1 GCA_947451445.1 Comamonadaceae bacterium | reverse complement strand
GTCAAGCGCCACTACAAGCGTGTGCGTTCCATGCAGCTGCCCAAAAAGCTGTTCTAAGCTTTTTTCAAACTGGCAACAGTTTGACAAGCCCGCCCAGGGACGCCAGGGCGGGCTTTCTTTTTTTCAGAATCCAACAAAGGAAAAATCATGGCACTCAAAGACCAAATCACCGAAGACATGAAATCCGCCATGCGCGCCAAAGACAGTGCGCGCCTGGGCACCGTGCGCCTGCTGTTGTCGGCCATGAAGCAAAAAGAAGTGGACGAACGCGTGGTGCTGGACGACACCGCTGTCATCGCCATCGTGGACAAGCTGATCAAGCAGCGCAAAGACTCCATCGAAGCCTTCACCAAGGCCGAGCGCGCCGATCTGGCCGATATTGAAGCCGCCGAAATGGTCGTGCTGTCCGCCTACCTGCCCCAGCGGCTGTCCACCGAGCAGGTGAACGCCGAAGTCGCCACCCTGGCCACCGCTTTAGCCGCCGAGCTGGGCCGTCCGCTGGCCGGGGGCGACATGGGCAAGCTGATGGGTGCCGCCAAGGCCCAGCTGGCGGGCAAGGCCGAAATGGGCCAGGTGTCCGCCGCCGTGAAAGCCGCACTGGCAGGCTAATCAACCAATTGGGGGGCTGGCGCGTTGTAGTGGGTAGCACCACTTTTTTTTGACGCAGCCATGCCGCCCCTCTTCCCCAAAGCCACCCTCGCGCTCGCTGCGCTGCTACTTGCTGGCTGCCAAACCCTGGCACTGGCAGACATACCCAACCGCGTGGGTCGGCTCAGTGCCGTCGAAGGCGCGGTCAGCTTCGCCCCCGCAGACAGCAGCAACTGGGGTCCGGTGGAATTCAACCGCCCGCTGACCTCAGGTGACCGGCTGCAAACCAACCCCGGCGCACGGGCCGAGCTACACAGCGGCTCCACCGCCCTGCGGCTGGCGGGGCAAACCCTGCTGGACATCAGCGAACTGGACGACGACACCACCCGCCTGACCCTGGCCCAAGGCAGCCTGAACCTGCGCGTGCGCAACCTCTACCCCGGCGAACGGCTGGAGGTCAACACGCCCAACCTGGCCTTCGTCGCCAACCAACCCGGCGAATACCGGCTGGACGTGGACCCCGGCTACGGCACCACCAGCGTCACCGTGCGCAGCGGCAGCGCCACGGTGTACGGCGAAGACGGCACATCGCGCACCCTGGGCAGCCCACAGCAAGTGCGCTTTGCCGACCGCCAACTGGCGCAAGTGCTCGCCCAAAACAACCCGCCGCGCGACAACTTTGACCTGTGGACCACGGCCCGCGACCGGGCCGAAGACGCGTCCCAAAGCGCCCGCTTCGTGTCCCGCGACGTCATCGGCTACCAGCAGCTGGACAACCACGGCGACTGGCGCACCGACCCGACCTACGGCGCGGTGTGGTTCCCCCGCGTCAGCGTGGGCCAATGGGCCCCCTACCGCAACGGCCAGTGGCGCTGGGTGGCCCCCTGGGGCTGGACCTGGGTGGACGACGCGCCCTGGGGCTTTGCGCCCTTCCACTACGGCCGCTGGGCACAAATCGGCGCGCAATGGGCCTGGGTGCCTGGCCCCATCACCCCCCGGCCCAGCTACGCCCCCGCCCTGGTCGGCTTCCCTAACGACCGCCAGGACAACTGGCAAGACCACCGCCGCCCGCCCACCAGCGGCTGGTTTCCACTCGCGCCCGGCCAGGTCTGGCGACCCGCTGAACAGGCCCGGCCACGGCCGTTTGACAACCCCAATGGCTTCAACCAACCGCGCCCACAGCCCGGCAACCCAGGCTTCCCGCCGCCACAGCGCGCACCGCAAAATGACGTAAGAATGGTGCAGCCGATGGTGCAGCCGATGGTGCAACCTGCACAGCAACCCCAGCCTGGCATGCAAGGCAACCCGCCCAGCTGGCGCACAGAACCGCAAGCCATGCCCATGCCCCGTCCCCGGCCGGAGATGCGCCCGTCGGACATGCCCCAGCAGCCCAACGCCGCAGCGCACAACCAGGCCGAACTGGAGCAACGCGCCCAAATGCAACGCCAGCAACAGGCCGAGCGCGAACGCGCCCAGCAAGACCAGGCCCGCGCCATGCAAAACGCCCAGGAGCAAGACGCGCGCTTTGGGCTGCGCCGCCAGATGGAAGAGGCTCGGCAACGCCAGCAGCCGCCACAGCAAGCAGCGCCACGCGACGCAACACCGCGCATGGCCCCGCCACCGCCCAACGCCCCTGCAGCCGGCAACGACCCGCAAGAAGACCTGCGCCGCCGCCGAGGCATGTTCCCCGCGCAAGCGCCACATTGATATCGCTACACTTTGTATAGCTAGCCACGCAAATAGGACGTGCGCTAACTGGCTAAAAGCCTCTTATTTTTCGCCCAGCAAAAAATAAGATGAAATAAGCCTTCAGCGCATATTTCACCTGCGCAAGTAGCTATTAAAAAAATAGCACCCAGCCCAGCGGCATTCAGCTGCTCTGCCGCACCACCAACTCAAAACCCAGGTCGATGCTGCTCTGCGCCACCGCCTCGCCGCGCATCAGGGCCAGCAGCATCTGTGCGGCCTGGGTGCCAATGGCGGCACGGGGGGTGCGGATGGTGGTCAGCGGGGGCAGCATCTGGTCGCTGCCCGCCAGGTCGTTGAAGCCCACCACGGCGATACGCTGGGGTACGGCCACCTGCAGGCGCAGCGCGGCCAGCAAACCGCCCTGGGCCAGGTCATCGTTGCAAAAAAACACCGCATCCACGTCCGGGTGGCGCGCCAGCAAGTCTTGCAGCAAATGCCCGCCCAACGCCATCGACGTGGGCGACGGGTCCAGTACTTCCAGCTGCGGGTCGTAGCAACCGGCGGCCTGCAGCGCCTGGCGGTAGCCCTCGGCGCGCTGCAGCACACGCGGGTCCAGCTGGCCCGCCACGTAGGCGATGCGGCGGCGGCCACGCTGCAGCAGGTGTTCGGTGATACAGCGGGCGGCGTCCACCTGCGACAGGCCCACGCCGTAAATGCCGGGGGTTACGGCGGTCTCCATCAAATGCACACAGGGCACGCCGCTGTGGGCGATCAGCTGGCGGGCGGCGTCGCTGCGGTCCAGACCGGTGACCAGCAGGCCCGCCGGGCGGTGCGCCAGGTAGCTGCGCAGCAGCGCGTCTTCTTCGGCAGGCTGGTAGTGGGTCACGCCCATCAGCGTCTGGTAACCCGCCGGGGCCAGGGTGGCCTGCACCGCCTCCAGCAGCTCCACAAACAAGGCGTTCGACAGCAAGGGGATCAGCACCGCCACATGCGCGCTGCGGGCCGAGGCCAGGGCGCGGGCCGCCGGGTCGGGCACGTAGCCGAGCTGGCTGGCGGCGGCCTGCACCCGCGCCACCAGCGCCGGGTCCACCGCCCGGGCCCCGCGCAGCGCGCGCGAAGCCGTGATAGCGCTGACACCGGCGGCGGCGGCGACATCGTTCAGCGTGGCGCGGCCGGTGGCCCGGCGGCGCAAAGAAGGTGGAGGGGGTGGGCTGTCCATGCGGTGTGGAGGGCGATTCTACCGAGGCAGGCCGGGACCCGAAAAACACGCGATACCTAGTGAATACCCTGTTCCCACACCCCCTTGTCACGGCTTAGGATAGCGCTGTCCAATATTTTAAGTGACCCACCGCAGGCCCATCGCCTGCTTTTTTACCACCAACAAGGATAGCGCTGTCCAATATGCAAACGATCGTCGTGATGGGCGTAGCCGGTTGCGGCAAGTCCAGCCTGGGGGCTGCCGTCGCCCAGGTACTGGGCTGGCCGCTGGTCGAGGGGGATGACTTCCACACCCCGGCCAACGTGGCCAAGATGCGGGCCGGTACGCCGCTGGTCGATGCCGACCGGTCGGGCTGGCTGGCCCTGCTAGGCACGGAGCTGCAACGCCACGCTGCGGGCGCGGTACTGACCTGCTCGGCCCTGAAAAAAACCTACCGCGACCAGCTGCGCGCTGCCGCGCCCGGCCTGCGCTTTGTGCACCTGGAACTCAGCATGGATGCCGCCCGCAGCCGGGTCGCCACGCGCGGCGGGCATTACTTTCAACCCACGCTGGTGGACAGCCAGTTCGACACGCTGGAGCCGCCCCGGGGCGAAGCCGGTGTGCTGGTGCTCGATGCCACGCTGCCCCTGGCGGAGTTGACCCAACAAACCACCCAATGGATACAGGAGACCCCATGAACCCGTCTGAAATCCCAGCCACCCCACCCCGCATGGTGCGCGTGGCCAACGCCGCGATGGCACTGTGCCTGGCCGTCATGGCCTCGTCCGTGTTTATCAACGTGGTACTGCGCTACGGCTTTGGCAGCGGCGTGGCCGCCAGCGAAGAGCTGTCGCGCCTGCTGTTTGTCTGGATGGTGTTTATCGGCGCCACCGCCGCCTACCCGATGGGCGAACACATGGCCTTTACCAGCCTGCTGCTGGGCCTGCGCGACAAACCCCGTGCGATGGCCACGATGGCGCTGCTGATCCGCCTGCTGGTGCTGCTGGGCTGCGGCTTTCTGGCCTGGGGCGCCTGGCAGCAGGTCGTGGTGGGCATGGGCAGCAAATCGGTGGTGCTGGGCTACCCGACCGCCCTGCTGCCGCTGCCCGCCTTTTTGTGCGCCCTGGCCATCGGTGTGATGGCGCTGTGGGAAATTGTCTGTAACAAAACGCTGGACCTCGGTAACAGCGTCGAAGTGGAGTAAGCACCATGTCTTCTGAAGGTCTTGCATTTCTGGTTTTCTCCCTCGGCATGCTGGCGCTGATGGGCATTGGCATGAACATGGCGCTGGCGCTGGTCCTCACCGGGGCCGGTATGGCCTGGGTGCTGGACTTCTGGGACACCCAGCTGCTGGCGCAAAACCTGGTGGCCGGGGTAGACAGCTTCCCCCTGCTGGCGGTGCCGTTTTTCATTCTGGCCGGTGAGCTGATGAACTCGGGTGGCATCAGCCGCCGCATCATCAGCATGGCGCAAGCCTGGGTCGGCCATATCCGTGGCGGGCTGGGCTATGTGGCGATTGGCGCTGCGGTGCTGATGGCCAGCATGAGCGGCTCGGCCCTGGCCGACACCGCCGCGCTGGCCACTATTCTGCTGCCCATGATGCGCAAGCACGGCTACCCGCTGCCGGTGTCTGCCGGGCTGCTGGCCTCGGGCGGCATCATCGCGCCCATCATCCCGCCGTCCATGCCATTCGTGATTTACGGCGTAACCACCAACACCTCCATCTCGGCGCTGTTCGTCTCGGGCATCGTGCCGGGCCTGATCATGGGCCTGGGGCTGATCGTGGCGTGGAAATACGTGCTGCGCAAAACCGACCTACCGATTGGCCAGCCGCTGCCCATGGCAGAACGCGTCCAGGCCACGCTGAAAGCCTTCTGGGCCATGCTGATGCCCGTCATCATCATCGGCGGCATGAAGACTGGCTTCTTCACCCCCACCGAAGCCGCCGTGGTCGCCGCGTTTTACGCCTTGGTCGTGGCATTGTTCATCCACCGCGAAATGCGTGTGCCCGAGCTGTACACCGTGCTGGTGCGGGCCGCCAAAACCACCTCGGTGGTGATGTTCCTGTGCGCCGGAGCCGCCGTGGCCAGCTACATGATCACCCTGGCCGACCTGCCCAGCACCCTGTCCAGCTGGCTAGGGCCCCTGGTGAACCACCCGCGCACGCTGATGGCGGTGATGATGGTGGTGCTGGTCATCATCGGCACCGCGCTGGACCTGACCCCCACCATCCTGATCTTCGCCCCGGTGATGCTGCCGATTGCCGTGAAGGCGGGCATCGACCCGGTGTACTTTGGCCTGATGTTTGTGCTGAACGGCGCGATTGGCCTGATCACCCCGCCCGTGGGCACCGTGCTGAACGTGATTGCCGGGGTAGGCCGCCTGCCCATGCACACCGTCATCAAAGGCGTGAACCCCTTCCTGATCACCTACACGCTGATCCTGGTTCTGTTCGTGCTGTTCCCCCAGATCGTTATCGCGCCTGTGGCGTGGATGCGCTAAGGGCTCGGTAAGTAATAAGTTGTGCATTTGACCGCCGGATTCGGGATGCAGTGCGAGGCGTGGAGCCCGCCGCATAGCTCTGCTATGCAAGGGATTCACAACGACGCAATGCGCCCGAAGCTGGCGAGACAAATGTGCAAGTTACTGCTTACCGAGCCCTATCCCCTCCCCTTTCCCCCAACCCAAGGACATTGACCATGCAAAAATTCCTCCGCCGCACCGCCCTGGCCACCGTGGCCGCGCTGGCCCTCGGCGCTGCCGCCAGCAGCTTCGCGCAAGACATCAAGCCGCGCATCATCCGTTTTGGCTACGGCCTGAACGAACAAAGCAACCAGGGCCGCGCCGCCAAAGTGCTGGTCGAGGCGATTGAAAAAGCCTCCGGCGGCAAAATGAAGATGCGCGCCATCGGTGCCGCCGCCCTCGGCCCCGACACCCAGATGCAGCAGGCCCTGGTGGGCGGCGCACAGGAAATGATGGTCGGCTCCACCGCCACCCTGGTCGGCATCACCAAGGAAATGGCGCTGTGGGACACGCCCTTCCTGTTCAACAACAGCGCCGAAGCCGACGCCGTGCTGGACGGCCCCGTCGGCCAAAAAGTGATGGCCAAGCTGCAAGAAAAAGGCCTGGTCGGCCTGGTGTACTGGGAAAACGGCTTCCGCAACCTGACCAACAACAAACGCGCGGTCACCAAGCTGGAAGACATGGACGGCATCAAGCTGCGCGTAATGCAGAACGAAGTCTTTCTGAGCAGCTTCAAAACCCTGGGGGCCAACGCCATCCCCCTGCCCTTCAGCGAACTGTTCAGCGCACTGGAAACCAAGACCGTGGACGGCCAGGAAAACCCGTTCAACACCATCGTCTCCAGCAAGTTCTACGAGGTGCAAAAGTACCTCAGCATCACCAACCACGTCTACAGCCCCTGGATCATCCTGGCCAGCAAGAAATGGTGGGACGGCTTGAGCAAGGACGAGCAAAAAGTGCTGCTCGACGCCGCCATGGCCAGCCGCGACTTTGAGCGCAAGGACACCCGCGCCGAGGCCGCCACTGCCCTGGCCGACTTGAAAGCCAAGGGCATGCAAATCAACGAAATCAGCCCCGCCGAGACCGCCCGCATGCGCGACAAACTGACCAAGGTGAATGCACTGGTCGCCGCCAACGTAGGCATGGAGCTGTGGCAGGAAACCCAGGCCGCGCTGGCTAAAAAGCGCGGCAAGTAAGCACCCAAGCAAAAACGCCGCCAGCTATTAAAAATATAGCTGGTGGCGCTTATGGAATATGCGCTAGAAGCCTAAAAGGCTTAAAAAATACTCAGGGCTCTTTGGCCTGCACATCCGTCACATCAGCCAACTCCCGCGAACTGCTCTGGCCACGCGGCGAACGGGCAGCAGGTTGCCAGCGGTCCCCGGCCCGGAACACCTTGTTCCAGCCCGCGCCGGGGTTCACCCGCATCACCCAGGGCGCGACCGGCTGGCCTGTCAGCCGTGCCCACAGAGCCCGCAGGCCCCACAGCGCGGCCAGCAGTGCCACCACGGTGAAGAGACTAGCGACAAACACCAAGCCCAGCGCCGCCAGGAAGAGCCACAACACCAGCCGAAGCAGGCTCGCTATCCAATTTTCCATAAATCCCCTTTTGAGCCCTCAGCACCACCCAGCCCCAACAACGAGCACAACGCCTCCCTTTTCAGGAACCCGTGGAACCGGCTTCGCCGGGCCACTGGGTTCGCCCCCTGCAAGGGGGTTGGCGAAAACACGAAGTGTGTAGCCTGGGGGTGAGCAACAATTATTCAAACGTGAATTGCCCCGGCGCCTGGATCGGGTCCACGTCCACCGCAATCACCGCCTTGGGCAAAAATCGGCCCTCCAGCAACAGCTTGGACAGCGGGTTCTCGATGCGCTGCTGGATGGCGCGCTTCAGCGGCCGTGCGCCAAACACCGGGTCGAAGCCGACCTTGGCCAGCTCGGCCAGCGCGGCGGGCGACACCTGCAGCGTCAGCTCCATCTTGGCCAAACGGGCTTCCAGCACCTTGATCTGGATGGCGGCGATGGCCTCGATGTTCTTCGCGTCCAGCGCGTGGAACACCACGGTCTCGTCGATGCGGTTCAGAAATTCGGGGCGGAAGTAGTTTTTCAGCTCGTCCTGCACCGCGTCTTTGATGTCCTCGTACTCTTTGCCCACCATGTTCTGAATGATGGGCGAGCCGATGTTGCTGGTCATCACGATCACGGTGTTCTTGAAGTCCACAGTGCGGCCCTGGCCGTCGGTCAGGCGGCCATCGTCCAGCACCTGCAGC
>CANFZJ010000125.1 GCA_947451445.1 Comamonadaceae bacterium | reverse complement strand
TGGAAGAGCTGTGGCTGTCCGGCAAAGCGCCTTGGAAAACATGGTGATGTGGACCGATACCCCGATTTTCCTCACCGGCCACACCGGCTTCAAAGGCGGCTGGCTGGCCCTGTGGCTGCACGCGCTGGGGGCCAAGGTGCATGGCTACGCGCTGGACCCGGGCACCGAGCCCAGCCTGTTTGACGTGGCACGGATCGGTGAAACATTGGCCAGTGACACCCGCGCCGACCTGGCCGACCGGGCTGCGCTGCACACCGCCCTGGCCGCCGCCCAGCCCCGCGTCGTCTTCCACCTGGCCGCCCAGCCCCTGGTGCGCGCCAGCTACGCCGACCCGCTGGGCACCTTTGCCACCAACGTCATGGGCACGGCCCACTTGCTGGAGGCCGTACGCCAGGTGCCCAGCGTGCGGGCCGTGGTGGTGGTCACCACCGACAAGGTGTACGACAACCCCGAAACATCACAAAGGCCCACCCCCTACGTGGAGACCGACGCCCTGGGCGGCCACGACCCCTACAGCGCCAGCAAGGGCGCGGCCGAAATCGTCACCGCCAGCTACCGCGCCAGCTTCTTCCACAGCGCCGACGCGGCCCGCATCGCCACCGCCCGCGCAGGCAACGTCATCGGCGGTGGCGACTGGGCGGCCGACCGGCTGGTGCCCGACTGCCTGCGCGCCTTCGCCGACGGCCAACCCGTCAAACTGCGCTTCCCCGGAGCGGTGCGCCCCTGGCAGCATGTGTTGGAGCCGCTGTCGGGCTATCTGCGGTTGGCCGAGGCTTTGCTGCACGGCCAGGCTGCCCGCCCCTGGAATTTTGGCCCCGACGCCCGGGGCGAGGCCAACGTAGCCGAAGTTGCCCAGCGCCTGGCCGCGCTGTGGGGGCAGGGGGCTAGCGTGGAAGTACCCACGGGTGGGCAGCACCCCCACGAAGCCGACCAGCTGCGCCTGGACATCCGCCGTGCCCGTGCCGATCTAGGCTGGCAACCGCGCTGGAGCCTCGACCAGGCGCTGGCGCACACCGTGGACTGGCAGCGCGCCTGGTTGGCGGGTGGCGACATGGTCGCAGTCTGCCGGGCGCAGATTGCAGCGTATGGCGGGGTTTGAAGTGATTGCTATTTTATTTATAGCTGCTTGCGCAGGTTTTATCTGCGCAAACTGCCAATTTCATGCCTAATTCACAACCCATGGAAACCCCACGCTTCAGCTTCACCCCCACGCCGCTGGCCGGCCTGTGGCAGGTCCAGCGCAAGCCGATCCGCGACGCACGCGGCTTCTTCGCGCGGGTTTACTGTGCGCAAGAGTTCGCCGCCGTGGGCCTGGCCCAGCCGCTGGCGCAGATCAACCATTCCTTCTCCAGCCTGCCCGGCACGCTGCGCGGCCTGCACTTTCAGCACCCGCCGCACGCCGAGACCAAGCTGGTCAGTTGTCTCAGTGGCCGCATTTGGGATGTGGCGGTGGATTTACGGGCGGACTCGCCCACGTTTTTGCAGAGCTTCGGCACCGAGCTGTCCGCCGCCGGGCAGAACAGCCTGCTAATCCCCCCCGGCTTTGCGCACGGCTTCCAGACGCTGGAGGCGGACAGCGAGATCGTCTACCTCGTCACCGCCCCCTATAGCGCAGAGTGGGAAGACGGCTTGAACCCGCTGGACCCGGCGCTGGCCATCCCCTGGCCGCTGCCGGTGGCTGAAATATCGGCCCGCGACGCCCAGCGCGCGCTGCTGGACGCCCACTACCGGGGGCTGCACGGTGTCTGACGCCTTGGTGACCGTCCTCGGCGCAGGCGGCTTCATCGGCCAGCACCTGGTCGCCCATCTGCAGCGCAGCGACATCGCCTGTTTTGCACCGCAGCGCGGCGACCCCAGCGTGTTCAGCCGCCCGCTGGGCCATGTGGTCTACGCCATCGGCTTGACGGCCGACTTCCGCAGCCGCCCGCTGGACACGGTGGAGGCGCATGTGTGCTTTTTGCGGCGCTTGATTGCCGAGGCGCAGTTTGAATCGCTCACCTACCTGTCCAGCACCCGTGTCTACGCCGGGGCTAGCCAGACCTGCGAGAGCGCCGGGCTGCACGTCAACCCCAACGACCCCAGCGACCTGTACAACCTGTCCAAGCTGATGGGCGAGTCGCTGTGCCTGCACGGCGGCCACGCGCAGATGAAGGTGGCGCGGCTGTCCAACATCGTCGGCCTGCGGCCCGACCCCGACATCTTTATCGACCAGCTGCTGGAAGAGGGCTGCCGCACCGGCCAGGTCACGCTGCGCACCGCGCTGGCCTCGCGCAAAGACTATTTGTATATTGACGATGCGGTGGACCTGCTGACCCGCATCGCCCTGGCCCCGGAGGCGGGCATTTTCAACGTCGCCAGCGGCGAAGCCGTCAGCAACCAAAGCGTGGTCGATGCGCTGCGCCACCACATGGGCTTTGCCGTGGCGGTGCAGGCAGATGCCCCGGTGTGGGACTTCACCCCCGTGGACATGGCCAAAACCCAGGCCCGGTTCGGCTTTGCCGCCCAGCCGTTTGCCCACTACTTCCCTTCATTTCTTCGGCAATACCGCCAACAAAGGAACCTGCATGACCTACCTTGAAACCACGCCCACCGCCCACCCCGCCCACCAGCTGGAGAAGAAAGAGCGCATTGCCGACTTTGCGACGGATACCGAGTTTCGCGCCCTGTCCAACGCCTGGCGCGCCATGGCGCTGGAGCGCAAGTACATGAACAACTTCTCCTGGCTGGGCCGCCCGATGATCCAGCTGCCGATGGACGCGATGGCGATGCAAGAGCTTATCTGGGCGGTGCAGCCCGATTTGATTATTGAGACCGGCGTGGCCCACGGCGGCTCGGTGGTGCTGTCGGCCAGCATGCTGGAGCTGATCGGCCACGGCCAGGTGGTGGGCGTGGACATCGACATCCGCGAGCACAACCGCAAGGAGATCGAGGCGCATCCGCTGGCCCACCGTATCTCGCTGATCCAGGGCTCCAGCGTGGCCCCCGAGGTGGTGGCCAAGGTGCGGGCGCTGGCAGAGGGCAAGAAGAAGGTGCTGGTCTTTCTGGACTCCAACCACACCCACGAGCACGTGCTGGCCGAACTCAAAGCCTATGCCGACCTGGTCAGCGTGGGCAGCTACTGCGTCGTGTTCGACACCTTTGTCGAAGACATGCCCGCCGACTACGTGTGGACCGACCGCCCCTGGGGCAAGGGCAATAACCCCAAAACGGCGGTGTGGGAGTGGCTCAAGGACCACCCCGCGTTCGTGATCGACAAGTCGGTGGAAGACCGGCTGCTGGTCACGTCTGCGCCGGACGGGTTTTTGCAACGTATTGCGTAAATACACGTGAAGGGGCCAGCATGATTTCCATCCACCCCACGGCCCAGGTGTCGCACCTGGCCGACATCGAAGACTCGGTGCGCGGCACCCGCATCGAGATAGGCGCGCACAGCGTGGTGGACAGCTTCGTCAAGTTCAAGCCCGCAGGCGGCGTGGGCGACGTGGTGATTGGCGAGTGGTGCGTCATCAACTCCGGCTGCGTGCTCTACACCGGCCACGGCATCCAGATGGGCAACCAGGTGGCGGTGGCCGCCAATTGCACCTTCGCCCCGGTCAACCACGCCTACCAGGATGCATCCAAGCCCATCCGCGCGCAGGGTTTTTTGCCCAGCCGGGGCGGCATCGTCATCGAAGACGACGTGTGGATCGGTGCCAACTGCGTGTTTCTGGACGGCGCCGTGCTGCGCCGGGGCTGCGTGGTGGCGGCGGGCTCGGTAGTGCGCGGCGAGGTGGCGGCCTACACCGTGGTGGCCGGGCAGCCGCTGCGGGTGGTGGGGCGGCGCAAGTAGGTTTGCTATTTAATTAATAGCTACTTGCGCACATTCCATATGCGCTAGAGCCTTATTTCTCTTGTAAATGCAATAGGACTTACGCAGCGCCCCCTGTGTCGCCCTCTGGGCGCACAGAGGTGCTTGCGTAAGTCCTGTGTAAAAAAGGCCCCGAGGGGCCTTTTTGCGGGGTTGCGTGGCGGGTTTTACTGCTGCAGCAGCGACAGCACGCCCTGTGGCAGCTTGTTGGCCTGGGCCACCATGGCGGTACCGGCCTGCTGCAGGATCTGGGTGCGCGACAGGTTGGCGGTTTCCATGGCGAAGTCGGCGTCCACGATGCGGCCCCGGGCGGCGGCCAGGTTTTCTACCTGGATGCTGATGTTGCTCACGGCGCTTTCAAACCGGCTTTGCAAAGCGCCCAGGCCAGCGCGGGCCGAGTTCACCTGGTCGATGGCTACGTCGATTTTTTTCAGGGCCACCCAGGCGTTGCGCTGGGTGTCGATGCTCAGGGTGTCAATGCCCAGAGCGTCGGTGGTGGTGTCGGTGGCGTTGATGTTGGAGGCCAGCGTGGTGTTGGCCATGCCGGTGGCGTCGGCGGTAAAGCCGCCCATCGTGACAGCTTTGGGGTCGCCATTGGGGGCTAGCTCGCTCGACATCAGGTCGATGCGGTAGGTTTGGTCGTCGTTTTGCGACAGGTAGGCGGTGATGCCGGTGTCGGCGGACTTGCGGTTGATGGCCTCGATCACCTGGCCCATGCGCTCCGAGCCCGAGCTGGCGGCCTTGATGGGGCCCAGATCAAAGGCGGTGGCGTCGCCTGCCATGGAGATCGTCAGCGAGCCGGCAGAGATGGCCGTCAGCGTGCTGACGTTGGTGGCGTTGATGGCGCTGTTGGTCTGGTCGTAGGCGTAGGCAATGTGCGACAGCCCTTTGGCCGTGGAGTTGGTCAAAGCGCCCAGCGACGCCACATCGCCCGAGTTGGCCCCGACCTGGAACACCGCACCGGCAAACGAGCCGTCCAGGATTTTGGTGCCGTTGAACGAGGTTTGTTTGGCAATGCGGTCGATTTCATCGGTCAGCTGGCCGACCTCGGCCTGCAGGGCCTTGCGGTCGGCCGCGCTGTTGGTGGCATTGCTGGCCTGCACGGCCAGCTCACGCATGCGCTGCAGCATGTCGCCGACCTTGCCTAATGCGCCTTCAGCCGTTTGCGAAAGCGAGATGCCGTCGTTGGCATTGCGGGCGCCCACCGTCAAGCCCCGCACCTGGGTGGTCATGCGCTCTGAAATGGCCAGACCGGCGGCGTCGTCTTTGGCGCTGTTGACCCGCAAGCCTGATGACAGGCGCTGCATCGATGTCGATAGCGACATGGACGAGGTGGCCAGATTGCGCTGGGCGGTGAGCGAGTTGACGTTCGTGTTGATCGTGGCAGCCATTGCAGAGCTCCTTTAACGGTAGAAATTGGCCAAGGCCGATATAACTTGGATCAACTTGATTGCCTTGGGGCGGCTGCGCCACGCAAGGCATTCAAGTTGGGGTCAGCTCAGCTGGACAAAGACCATGAGCGGTAGGGAAATTGTGGTCATTCGGCTGCGCGGCGTTGGCGCGATAAGCGGCAGGAAAACCCGGTTATTTGTGTTGCAGCCCCTAAAGTTTTCCTGCGGACGCCCGAAAACCTTTCAACGGGCCTTTTCACTGGTTCGTATTTGGACCCAAACCTTCAGGAGCTTTGAAATGACCACCACCATCAATACCAACGTCAACTCGCTGACTGCGCAGCGCAACCTTATGGCGTCCGGCGGTTCGCTGGCCACGTCCATGCAGCGCCTGTCGTCGGGTTTGCGCGTCAACAGCGCCAAGGACGATGCCGCTGGTCTGGCGATTGCCGAGCGTTTCTCCGGCCAGGCCAAGGGTTTGGCGGTGGGCGCACGCAATGCCAACGACGGTATTTCTTTGGCGCAAACGGCTGAAGGCGCGCTGGGCAAGGTCGGCGACATGCTGCAGCGCATGCGTGAGCTGGCCGTGCAGTCCAGCAATGCCACCAACAGCGCGAGTGACCGCAAGGCGCTGCAGTCCGAAGTGCACCAGCTGGAGGACGAAGTGGACCGTATCGCCAAGCAAACCACCTTCAACGGCAAAAAAGTGCTGGACGGTTCGTTTGCAGGCGCCGTGTTCCAGGTCGGCGCCAATGCCGGTGACAACATTTCTGTCGGTGCCCTGACCAACTCCACCGCCAGCGGCTTGTCCAAGGTGGCGTATGCCTTCAACGCAGAAACCGCCATCAATGCCAGCAGTGTCAGCACCTTGTCTGCCATCTCTGCGGGTTCGCTGACGATCTCTGTGGCTGGACACACCTCGACCGCTATCGATCTGGGTGCGATTACCGCTGCCAGTTCGGGTGCTGAACGCATGGGCCAGGTGGTGGAGGCGATCAACCGTAAATCCGCCGATACCGGCGTGACTGCCTACCTGACGCAAAACGACGACCAAACCTACCGCATCGACATGATGTCGTCAGGCCTGGATACGGCGGGCGATGCGTCTGCGGTCACCATCGTGGGTATGAATGCCAATACCACCGGTACGGCTGCGGCGTCCATGGCGTCCAGCATCAACTCGACCACCACCACCACCGATGCCCAGGGTATTGACACCCTGACCATCGACACCCAGCGCAATGCTTGGGTGGCGATCAAGAAGCTGGACTCGGCCATTGACCAGGTGAACTCGGCGCGTGCTAATTTGGGCGCTTTGCAGAGCCGGTTTGATGCGGCTACCGGCAATATCGCCATCAGCGTGGAAAACATCTCTGCCGCCCGTGGCCGGATTGTGGATGCCGACTTTGCGCAAGAAACCGCCAACTTGTCCCGCACGCAGATCCTGCAGCAGGCTGGTACGGCGATGGTGGCCCAGGCCAACAAGCTGCCACAGAGCGTGTTGTCTCTGCTGCAATAAACAGGTCAGCACCGGTCAACGGTGCTAAAACCTCCAGGCGGATAAAGGTACCCCCTTTATCCGCCGTTTTGCTTTTGGGATTGCGGATACAAATACGGGTGTTCGTATTTACCGGGGCTGAATGCCCTTCTGGAGCGCATCATGGGTATTTCATCAACCGGCATCGGTAGTGGCTTGGACGTAGAGTCCATCATCACCAAATTGGTGGCGCTGGAGAAGCAGCCCTTGACCACGCTGCAGACCAAAGCCACGGCCATCCAGACCAAAATATCCGACTACTCGCAGATCAAGTCGCTGGTGTCTACCCTGTCCGATGCGGCCTCCAAGATTACTCTGGACAGCGGCTGGAACAGCATCACCCCCACATCGTCCAACAGCCTGGCCGTTACGGCGGCCGTGACCGGCTTGGCTAGTGCGACCAGTTTCAGCGTGGGTGTGTCCCAGCTGGCCAAGGCACAGTCCACCGTGTCCAGCGTGGTGACGGCGGGTACGGCGTTGGGGGTGTCGGGTACCTTGACCCTTCAGCAGGGCACCTGGGCCAGCAACAGCTTTACTGCGGGAACGGCTGCCAGCGTAGCGGTGACGGTAGCGGCCACCGACACCATGGCGCAGATCGCCGCCAAGATCAACGATGCCGGGACCGGCGTGGTCGCCACTGTGCTGACGGATACGTCGGGCGACCGCTTGATGCTGCGCTCGTCCAGTACCGGCGAAGCGTCGGGATTTCGGGTGCTTGCCACCGACAACGACAGCAACAATACCGACAGCAGTGGCTTGTCCAGCCTGGCGTTTGACCTGGCAGCCACCACTGCTTACGGGATGGGGGCCAATACCTACCAGACGGGGCAAAACGCCAACGCCACCATCAACGGCATCGCAGTGACCTCCACGACCAACAAGTTCAGCACCGCTATTGCCGGGTTGACGATCACCGCCGCCGCCGTGACCAGCAGCAATGTCGAAATTACCACCACGGTGGATAAAACTGCGCTGACCACCAACATCCAGGCTTTTGTGGATGCCTACAACGCGGTCAATAAATACCTGGCCGATGCCACGGCTTACGACGCCAATACCAAGACCTCGGGCGACCTGCAGGGGGATTCGACCGCCATCGGCACACGCAACACTTTGCGGGCCATGCTGGGGTCGTCTACCACCGGTGGCAGCATGACGCACCTGTACGAGGCGGGCATCACCATGGGCCGCGACGGCAACCTGACCGTCAACGCGACCAAGCTTGCGTCTGCGCTGGACACGCCGGACGCGGTCAAGACACTGTTTGCCAAAGACAATAGCAGTGCCCTGAGCAATGGCATTGCGCGCAAGATCAAAACCTTCACCACCGACTTTCTGGCCTACAGCGGGGGGCTGAACAACAAGGTGGATGCGTTGACGGCGGATGCCAAGCGCAACACCACCGAGCAGGACCGGGTGACCGCCCGGGCTACCGCCGCAGAAAAGCGCTTGCGAACCACTTATACGGCGCTAGACACCAAGATGGCCACCCTGACGGCGTTGAGCAGCTATATCACCCAGCAGGTGAAGACATGGAACGGGACTAGCACCTGATGGCGACG
>CANFZJ010000124.1 GCA_947451445.1 Comamonadaceae bacterium | reverse complement strand
GCACCGTGTTGAACGGGATGTTGTGCTGGGTGCAGATGCCGTAGCGGTTGTGCCCGTCCACCAGCACGTCGCCCCACAGTACCAGCGCGTCACGGCAGCCTTCGGCCAGGATGCTGCGCTCCAGCGCGGCGTGCTCGTCGGGGGTCAGCGGGTCGATATAGGCAAGCAGGTCGGGGTTGACGGTGATGTTCATGGTGGGTGGGGCAGATCGCAAAAGGGCGCGATTGTAGGGGCCGACGGGAATATGTCGGTTTGTAAACTAATGTGAAAAATTCCCATAAACGAATGTATTTTCTGCCACACTGCAGATTGCAGGCCCTGGCCTGCCGCAGTCAGCATGGCGGCTTTATCCAATAGGACTTACGCAGCGCCCCCTGTGTCGCCCTCTGGGCGCACAGAGGTGCTTGCGTAAGTCCTGTCCAAGCGAACCTGACAAGGGCAAACCTGGCGAAAGCTGGGGACGCAAAGCCACCGGGCTTCGACGTTGGGGACTTTCCCGGCGCCATGCTAGCGGGGCTGCCGGGCAGCGTGCCGTTCATGACGCATCTGCCCGTTGTCGCCCTTTTTTGTACCCCACATTGAAAGGTGAAACATGCAGATATCCCATTCCACTTCCCGTGCAGCGGTCCGCCGCAAAGCCCGCGCCGCCTCGGTTCTGGCCGTTTTGGCGCTGGGGGCTTGCGGCGGCGGGTCTTCGGACGTGGCCTCTACTTCCGACGACGCAGTGGTGGCGCTGTCGGCCGTGTCCGGCGAGGCTTTGCCTACCTTCCACATGGCACCGGTGGACATCAGCGACCCGTCCACGTTGCCCGGTGACGCCGATACGGTGCGCTCTGAAACCGTGCTGCCCGCCATGGAGGGCCTGAACACCGCCCGCTTGCTGCCCGAGACGGTGGCGGCCGACGCGGTGGTGGCCCGCCGCCTGGCGGCCGAGGCCGACCCGGCCACCCTCAGCGCGCATGCCGCATCGGTGGTCACGGTCTACACGCCAGCGCAGATCCGTGCGGCGTACAAGCTGCCTGCCGTCACGGCGTCAGGCGTGGTGTCTACCGCTGCGGCCCGTGCCGCCCTGGGCGCAGGCCAGACGATTTACATCGTGGACGCGTACCACAACCCCAACGCCTTCAGCGACCTGAACACCTACAGCGCCAAGCTCAATTTGCCCGGCTGTACCAGCTTGGCGATTGCGGCCACGGCCAGCCTGCCGCTGGCAGCGCCCAGCACGTCGGCGGGTTGCACCTTCGGTGTGGTCTACGCCGGGGCCAGCACGGGCCGCGTGGCCACTGCGCCCGCCTACAACGCCAGCTGGGCCGCTGAAATTGCGATGGACGTGGAGTCTGCCCACGCCATCGCCCCGCTGGCGCGCATCATTCTGGTAGAGGCCACGTCGGCATCCTTGTCTGCACTGGGCAACGCCATTCGCGTGGCCAATGCCATGGGTTCCGGCGTGGTGAGCATGAGTTTTGGGGCATCTGAAGGGTCCTGGACGGCATCGGTAGACAGCCTGTTCAGCACCACCGGCATGCAGTACACGGCATCTACCGGCGACTCAGGCGCAGCCGTCAACTGGCCCGCTGTGTCCACCAAGGTGCTGGCTACGGGCGGTACATCGCTGAGCTACAACGGCAGCACCCGCACCGAAACTGTTTGGAGCGGTACCGGTGGCGGCAGCAGCGCCTACACCGCGGTGCCCACGTACCAAAAGGCCTTGTCCAGCAGCATCACCAAACGCCGTGTGGCCGACGTGGCCATCGACTCCGACCCGTACACCGGCCAGTACATCGGCATCACCGTGCCCGGCGCAAGCTTTGGCTTCATGGCCGGTGGCGGCACCAGCATCGCCGCGCCGGAATGGGCGGGTTTGCTCGCCGTGGCCAGCGCCCAGCGCGCCGTGGCCAGCCTGCCGGTGCTGACCAGCGTGCACAACGCGCTGTACCTGAGCGTGCTGCCCAGCGCCACGTCGTATGCAGCGTCGTTCCTGGACGTGACCAGCGGGGCCAACGGCACCTGCACCGCCTGCTTTGCGGCGACCGGCTACGACACCAGTACCGGACTGGGCAGTCCGAATGGCACGGCCTTGCTGGGGTATTTGGCGGCGATCAAGCAGTAAGCATGATTGCTATATAAAAGAGAGCTGCTAGCGCAGTTGGTACATGCGCTAGCGGCCTTTTTTAGTCAAAAATCTCGTCCCCGGTCGGTTCAAAGTGCGGCACGGCGTTCATGCCGTGGCGCAGCTTGGACAGCTCGTAATACATCCGTCTGCGTGCCCGGCTTTGGTTGCCCAGTGGGCGGTGTTCGGGCACGCTGTGCCAGGGGTTGTAGGACAGGCGTTTGGCAAACTCCATTTGCGCGGGCGAGTCGAAACTTTGGCGCGGGATGTGCAGGGTGGCGGCGCTGATCCGGGGGGATAGACGTTCGGGCCAGAGCACGCCGGCGTTCTCCAGCGGCATCAAATGGGCGTCGGTTTGCAGCTGCAGGCGCACGTCGATGGCTACGTCGCCCGCAGCCAGTGACGCGACCATGGCCTGGCGCAGGTAGTCGTCTGGCGGGCGAAACGGTAGCTTGGGGATGGGGGTGCGTTGGGCGTACTGGGGCCAGAACGAATATTGCATGGCCTGGCCCGCGCCCAGCAGGTAGGGCACGCAGCTGAAGTAGGGCGCCTCCAGCGGGCTGCTTTGGGTCTTGGTCCACAGCGCTTGCATCAGCGCGTCCAGCAGGTGCGGGTGCGCGAAGTTGAGGAAGTGGAAGATTTGCGCGTTGTGCAGGCTCCACTTTTGCAGCTGGGCGTTGGCCACCACGTCGGGGGTGACGAAGGTGGGGGGCGACACGCCAAACAGGTCCTGGGTGAACTTCTCCTCGTCCATCAGCTTGGGGCCGGGCACGTCCATCAGTTTGACGCTGAGGCTCATGAAGCCCACGTCGTCGATGTCGGGCGTCACATAGGGGCCGGGGCCGGAGAAGCGCACCCAGGCCGGGTAGCTGCGCGGTGTGGCAAAGATGCCGTGGCGCAGCTGCGGCGGCAGCTCGGGGTGGACGGTGAACTGGGCGCGCACGATGCCCTGGGTTTTGGTGTTGCCGCCGCGCTCAAAGCCGCCGGGTTTCCACAGGGCGCGCATCTGCGCCTGGAAGCTGGTGATGATGGAGTCGACAAACTCCTCTTCGCCCGGCAGCAGCTTTTCTTCGGCGATTTTTAAACCTTCGTTGGGGCGCTGTGCGTTGTAGAGGGCCATTGCCAGCCTGGCTATGGGGTCGCGCAGCAGGGCGTCGAAGGCGGGGCGCACAAAGGGGTCAAAGCGGCGCTCCAGCTGTACCAGCGCCAGCAGGGTGTTGGAGATGGCGTTGAGCACCGCCGAGCCGGTGTTGGCGCGGGGTACGGGGCGGCTGGTGTTGGAAGAAATCATGGCTCACCCCCAGGCTCCAGTGCTGCGCACTTTCCGCCAACCCCCTTGCAGGGGGCAACACCAGCAGCCTGGCAAAGCCAGTTCTGCGGTGTTCTGGCGGGGGCCCGTTCCGACTGAATGGTCGTTAATGGATAGTTATTCATGGTGCATCTCCAAAACTGGCCAGGTAGCGCAGCGCGCGAATGCCGGGCAGGAAGAAATAGGCCCCGCCCTGTACGGTGACAAACTGCGGCAGCCCTTCCAGTCGCTGGGCCGGGCCGCCCGGTTGGGGGATGCTGTAACGGTTGGTCGCCAGGCCTTCGGGCGTGGGCTGGCGGTGGCCCAGCAGCGGGTCGCTCTCGCACGGCAGGCCGTTGAAATGGGGGGCGTCCAGCCAGGCGCTTTGCACAAACTCGAACTGGCGGGCGATGTTGGCCCCCAGGCTGATGAAGTACAGGCCGGTTTCCGCACCGCTGGCCGGGCCGGCCAAGGCTTGTGCCCGCGAGATAGGGAGACCATAGGCGCGGCCCCGGCGCAGCAGGCGGTGGAAGCGGGTGGAGGCCACGCGGTCCTGGTCCAGCGCGGGGGCGTCAAAACCCAGCGTGCGTTTGGCCCATGACAGCGCACCGGGCGGCCCTGGCGGCAGGTCGGCCGTGCGCGGGTTGGCGCGGCGGATGTGGGCACCCAGCGGGCAGCGGGTGCCGTGGGGGTCGGCGTCAAAGTCGAAGGCGTTCAGGTCGGTAGCGTTGGGATTTACCAGCGGTGTGCCTTGTAGCGTGCGGCCCACCAGGGCGGCGGCCAGCTGTTCGCGCTGTGCCGGGTCGCCACAGGCTTGGTGGTCCAGGGTTTGCCAGAAGGCGTGCACATCTTGCCGCAGCTGGCGCAGCACCAGGTAGCTGCCGTTGCGGCCCAGGTCGGCATGGCCGGGGTTGTCTTCGGCCAGGGGCAGGGTGGGGGTGTCGGCGACCAGGGGGCGGGCGGTGTAGCTACCGTATTCGTTGGGGTAGCCCAGTAAAAATTCACCCAGGCAGCCCAGGTTGGAGTAGGTCGGCTGTTCGGCATCGACTGCCGGGCGGGTGCGTTGCCAGTCGATGGTGGGCTGCGATAGGCCGTCCACAAAGCCAAACGGTTCGGTGCTGCCCATGTCGCGACAGGGCAGGCGTTGCAGGATGTCAAAGCCTTGCGTACACGCTGATTCCACCCAGTGTTGCCAGCTGCCAAGCTCGCCGGGCAGGGCGTACAGCAGAACCAGTACATGCGGCAGGCGCGCACCCGTGCCCCATTGCCAGTGCTGCGGCGCGTTGGCCCCTACGTCGCCCAGGCGGCGCGAACGGGCTGGAGCATGGGCGGGGTTGGGGGCCGGATCGGGGGCCATGCCGTCCAGAAATTCGGCAGAAAAATCATCCGTCACCTCGTGCGGTACGCCCAGGGCGCGCAGGCCCTGGATGGTCAGCGCCAGTTGCAGCACGGCGGCGGGGGGCGGTTCGGTGGTGACTGCGCTGGTCACCGGGGCAGATGCCAGCCAGGCGCGGGCCTTGGCCGGGTGTTTGACCTGCAGCAGTAAAAAGCAGGCCTCGGTGTGGTGCTTGTAGCCAAAGCGCAGCAGGCCCTGGATGTCGTCCCATTCGATGCCTGTGTTCATAGCAGCTCCAGCCATTCAAAAACCTGTGCGTCGCTGGGCTGAGTGGCCTCTAGTCCCGCACGGATGCGTTGGTTGCGCCGCATGTCGGCCAGTGTCAGGCCGGGGTAGGCCTTGTACCAAACCTGGGTGGGCAGCTGGTGGCGGCGTTGGTAGTTTTTGAACGGCTGTTCGTGCCGCGCTCCACCGAAGACCAGCCAATGGGTGCGCGGCCAGCCTATGCCGTTGCTGAACACCAGGTTCAAGCCCCAGGCGACTTTGTTGATGAAGTCGTCCATGTAGCCCTGGTGGCTGCCGTCGTAGTTGCTGGTGAAGAAGACGCGGGTTTTACCGTCCAAAAACACCCAGCGCGCGAAGTGGATGGTTTGCACCCGCGCCAGGTGGCCGCAGGTAAACAGGTGGCGGCAGGCGTAGTTGATCAGCACCAGCAGCCCCGTGACCAGCCAGCGCCGAAACCGCCCCGGCTTGACCGGGCCGATGGCGGTGTACTGGTTGCTCACATCAAAGTCCTCTAAATTTTGTAGCGTGTGCAGCAGACTGGGTGCGGGTCGGTGGCATATTTCAGGGTCATTCAGCTCGCGGCGGCGTAGCTGGTAGACGAGCAGTGGTGACAGCACCAGTAGCAGCGGCAGCAGGGCCAAACCCAGCAGCGGTACGGCCAGCAGGTGGATTAGTTTGTCCACTTGCCATTCCAGCGGCGTGGGCGGTGGCGGGGTCAGCACCAGCCGCCCAGCGAGCACCTCGCCATCCACAAAAGTGCGCAATGCCTGGTGCATGCTGTGCGCGTGTGCGGCAGAGCGGATGGTTTCGCGCGGCACTTGGGCGGCCAGTGCGTGGGCCAGGGCGCTTTCTTGTCGAATCTGCTGCACGCTGCGGCCCACCCAATTGATGTAGCTGGCGGCTACGGGGCGGTCGTGTTCGCGCAGCCAGGCCAGCACGTCGCCGCCGGGGTTGAAGCCTGCGCAGTGGGCAAAAATCTCGCGCAGCCCGTCACCTGCCTGCTGCACCAGCTCGGCCAGCAGGCTGTGTGCCGGGCCGTCGCAGTCACCCATGAAGACCAGGCAGGCGGGCAACTGTGGGCGGGGCAGGCCGTAGGCTGCGACGTCGGCCTGCAAGGCGTCGTCCAGCAGCACCAGCCGGGCGTAGTGCAGGCGTTCAAACTGGGCAAACGGCAGCAGCGTGTTGTGCGCGTCGGCCATGCCGGGGTTGGCGTTCAGGCTGGCCAGCAGCACCCGCAGACTGGCTTCGCGGCCAGGGAGCAACGGGGCGACGACCGTGAACTGCGACTGTGGAGTCATGTGGGGCTTCCCCGTATTTCCCCAGGAACACCGCAGAACCGGCTTTGCCGGGCTGCTGGTGTTGCCCCCTGCAAGGGGGATTGAGGCCACACGTAGTGGGCAAGCATGGGGGTGTTTCTAAAATTTTAAGCAAAAGTCGATCAGCCGTTCCTTGCCCCAGTACACCTTGCCCAGGTAGAAGCCAGGGCCGATCAGGCGGATTTCGTCGCGGATGTAGTGGGCCAGGATGGAGGTGTCGGAGTAGTCCAACACGATGCATTCCTGCTGGTCCAGCCAGCTCTTGTCTTTATAGACCTTGGCCACCACGGCCTCGAAGCCGAACATCAACACCTTGTTTTTCAGCAGCCCCTTCTGGGCATCGAACACTTTGCCCTGCCAGCCGAAGTGGTTGATGATGGAGGCGATGTTCATGGTGTATTTGGTGCCCGGGGCGATGATGGCCGTGCCGTCTGCCGCACCGTCGGGTATGTCGCCGGGCGGGCTGGAGCGGAACAGGTCGTCCAGCTGGGTTTGCGTCATTGCCAGCAGTTGGGGTACGTCGTAGGCCATGGTTTTCTCCTGGGGTGAAAAACTTACGGATGGGCCGCTTGCAGCATCACATCGGCGGCCTTCTCGCCCACCATGTACACAGCAGCGGCAATGAAGAAGCCGGGAATACGCGGGAACACCGACGCGTCCACCACCCGCAAGCGGCGCGTGCCGTGTACCTTGAAGGTGCTGTCCAGCACGCCGCCGCTGGCCACGGGGCCGATGGGGCAGGAGCACGACGCGTGGTGGCCCCAGGCGGTATTGCGCACGTAGTCGGCCAGTGCGGCGTCGCTTTGTACGCTGGGGCCGGGCAGAAACTCTTCGGCGATCAGGCCGCTTTTGAACAGGGGAGCAGTCAGGCTGCGCACGAAGCGGATGGCCTGCACCACGGCCTGCAGGTCGGCCCCGGTGCTGTCGCTGCCTTCTTCAAAGTAATGAAAGTTGACCCGCGGTGGGTCGCGCGGGTCGGCCGAGCGCAGCTGGACCGTGCCGGCCCGGTTGGCGGTGTGGGCCTTCAGCACCGCCCAGGTCAGGCGGTCGGCATGCTGGCGGATCAGCTGCGAGAAGCCATGGCGGTAGCCCTCAAACCGGGCGGGCAGGGCCATGCAAAAGAGGTCGGGCTCGGGCTGCTGTGGGCTGGATTTGCGGACGATGCCGATGGCTGCACCGCTGGCGGCGTACAGCCCGGCGCGCTGCGTCTTCCAGCGCTGCCAGAGCCGGTCGCCGCGTTCAAACTGCGCGCCCTCCAACACCTGCCAGGGCCGTTGCATGCGGTGGGTGACTGCCACCTCGTAGCGGTCTTGCAGGTTGCGTCCGACACCGGGCAGGTCGGCCCGCACGGCAATGCCGTGGGCCCGCAGGTTGGCCGCCGGGCCGATGCCGGACAGCATCAGCAGCTGCGGGGTGTTGAATGCCCCGCCGCACAGCACCACCTCGCGCCGGGCCCGTATTTGCAGGCGTTGGGCGGGTGCCGTGTTGACCTGGGCATGGGCCCGGTACAGGCGCGGGCCCTGCAGGTATTCCACGCCGCAGGCCGCGCCGTCGGTGTCAAACAGCACGCGGGTGGCCAGGGCGTTGAGTTCGATGTGCAGCCGGTTCGGGTGGTCGGCGGCGGCCTGCAGCAGGCGTTCGCGGCTGCCCACGCGGTGGGCGCGGGCGGTGGACATGGGCGTGTAGCACAGGCCTTCAAAGCTGCCGCCGCCCCAGGGCCGGGCGTTCGGGTCGCCCCGGCCGCGCAGCCAGCGCAGGGCGCTGCGCAAGGGGTGCTGCAGGCTGGTGGTAAACGTCTTGGCGGTTTGCGCCACCATGCCGACCATTTGCGGGTCGCCCAGGGCGTCTAGTGGTACGGCACGCTCGGTGTGCAGCCAGCCGTTCCAGCCGTGGCCGGTGGGGTGCAAGCCCAGGTGCTGCAAGGCACGCCACCAGGGGCGGTGGTGGCAGCATTCCAGCCGCTGCAGGTAGCGCCGCATGTGCGGGGCGCGCCAGGATGCATCGCCGGTCAGCT
>CANFZJ010000123.1 GCA_947451445.1 Comamonadaceae bacterium | reverse complement strand
GTGCCCGACATCCACAACGTCGGCCTGATGGAAGACCGCGCCACCCTGCGCATCAGCAGCCAGCACATGGCGAATTGGCTGCTGCACGGCGTGGTCACCGCCGCCCAAATCACCGAAACCTTCGAGCGCATGGCCGCCGTGGTGGACGGCCAGAACGCGGGCGACCCGCTGTACCAACCGATGGCAGGCCACTTCACTACCAGCGCGGCGTACAAAGCGGCGTGCGATTTGGTGTTTAAGGGCCTGGAACAACCCAGTGGCTACACCGAGCCGCTGCTGCACGCCTGGCGGCTGAAGGTGAAGGCGGGTACGGCTTGACCATTGCGCTACTGAATTAATAGCTGCTTGCGCACATCCACTGTGCGTAAAAGCCTGATTTCATATAAAATGGCACCCATGGGTGCCGTTTTATTTAACCACTATCTAATTCATAGCTGCTGCCGCACACCCTACCTGTGCCAACAGCCCATTTAATCCACAAAAGCAAAACGGCAGCCTCAGCTGCCGTTGTTCGGGGAATTCACCGCGCCGGGGATGCCGGGGGACTGCCCCGTGGCCGGTTTAGCGGGCTGGCGCGCGGCGACGGTCGCGGTCGTCAGAGGGCCAGTTGTAGGTGGGGTTGGTGTAGATCGTGGTCATGGTGGGGATGCTCCTTGTGCATCTACAACGGAGCAACCCGCCCATCGGTTGACAACCAATTTACAACTATTTACACATCGGCCGCAGAAAAAACATGGGCCTGGCCTTGCACGGTGATTTGCACCGTAGCCCCCACAGGCGGAATGTGGATGGCCGGGCTGCGCACCAACAACGGGGCGGTGGCGGCCTGGGCATCGCCCAGCAGGCGCACGGTCAGGCCGCACAGCGCGCCGCCAAAGTCCACCTCTTCGACGACACCCAGACAGGCTTCACCGTCCAGGTCCAACGGGTCGGCGGGCACGGGGGTGAGATGAAACTGCTCGGGGCGCAACATGATCTGCACGGCCCCCTTGCGCTGCGGGTCGTTGGCGGCAATGACGCCCAGGGCACAGGTGGCCCAGCCTTGATTTATCTGGGCGGGCAGCACAATGGTTTCGCCCAAAAACTGGGCAGTGGCCGGGTCTACCGGGCGCAGATAGAGCGCGTGCGGCGGGCCCACCTGGGCCAGCCGCCCGGCGCGCATCACGGCCACCTGGTCGGCAAACGACAGGGCTTCGGCCTGGTCGTGGGTGACCAAGATGGTGGTGATGCCCGCTGCGCCCAGCAACTGGGCCACGGCTTTGCGGGTGCTGGCGCGCAGGCCGGTGTCCAGGGCCGAAAAAGGTTCGTCCAGCAGCATCAGGCGCGGCCGCTGGGCCAGCGCGCGGGCCAAAGCCACACGCTGCTGCTGGCCGCCCGACAGCTCGTGCGGGCGACGGGTCAACATGGCCGGGTCCAGCGCCACCATGCGCATCAGCTCGGTAATGCGCTGGCTGCGGTCGGGCGCGTTGCGGGCCAGGCCAAAGCCCACGTTGTCGGCCACGCTGAGGTGGGGAAACAGCGCGCCCTCTTGCGGCACAAAGCCAATGCCACGCTGGTGGGCGGGCACGGCGTTGGGGCCGTCGGCCAGCGGCTGGCCGCCCAGGCTGACGCGGCCCACGTCGGGCGCTTCAAAGCCCGCGATGATGCGCAGCAAGGTGGTTTTGCCCGAGCCCGACGGGCCGACGATGGCGGTGCGGCTGCCTGCGGGCACGTGCAGATCGACCCCGGCCAGCGCGACTGCGGGGCCGTAGCTTTTACGGACGGCGTGTAGTTCCAGAAAGCTCATTGATCAGCGTCCAGCGGTTTTTTTGGATTGCACGTACAGAAGCCAGGTCATGGGCATGGACAGCAGCACCATGGTCAGGGCGTAGGGCGCGGCAGCGGCGTAGTCGATTTCGCTGCTGAGGGCCCAGAAAGAAGTGGCCAGGGTTTGCGTGCCGGTGGGGGCCAGCAGCAGGGTGGCGGTGAGTTCGTTGGTAATGCCCAGCGACACCATCGCCATACCCGCCGCCGCACCAGGGGCCGCCAGCCGCAGCGTGACCGACCACAGCGCCTGCGCGGGCGAGCGGCCCAGGCTGCGGGCAGCGTGTTCCAGCTCCACCGGAGCCTGGGAGATGCCGGCACGCAGGCTGACCAGCGCGCGCGGCAAAAACATCAGCATGTAAGCCAGCAAGATGGTGGCTGCCGTTTGGTACAGGGGCAAGGCCACGCGCACGGTGATGGTGACCAGCGCCAGCGCCACCACCACGCCGGGCAACGAACCCACCATGTAGTTGCAGGCCTCCAGCGCGCGCTGCAGCTTGCCCGGTTTGCGGATGGACAGCCAGGCCATGGGCACGGCCACCAGCACGGTGAGCACACCGCCCGCAAGCGCCAGCAGCAGCGTCTGGCCCAGCGCCGCACCGATCACGTCCAGCCGCCAAACGGCTGCGCCACCCGCGATCAGCCAGCGGCCCAGCGTGAACAAGGGCACGCCCAGACTCAGCAAGGCGGTAATGGCGGGAATCGACCATGCCAGCGCAGTGGCGCGCCCCAGGCGGGTGGGCAAAGGCATGCGCGCCGCGCCGGTGCCGACCCGGGCATAGCGCTCGTGGCCACGCAGGCGCGATTCCAGCGCCAGCAGGCCCAAGCAGCACAGCACCAGCACGCCCGCCAGCATATTGGCGGCGGGGCCGTTGTAGGTGGACTGGAACTGGTCGACGATAGCCGTGGTGAAGGTGTCAAACCGGATCATCACAAACAAGCCGTATTCGGCCAGTAAGTGCAGGCCAACCAGCAGCGCGCCGCCACACAGCGCCAGCCGCAGCTGCGGCAGCACCACGCGGAAGAACACGGCCCACGGGCCCAAACCCAGCGAAGCGGCGGCGTCTTGCATACCCGGGTCCAGCCGCCGCAGGGCTGCAGACAAAGGCAGGTACATAAAAGGAAAGTACGCGATGACCGACACCAGCACTCCGCCCCACAGGCCGTGCAGGCCGGGGGTCAGGCTGATCCAGGCGTAGCTGTGCACAAACGCAGGCACGGCCAGCGGGGCCACGGCCAGCCAGGACCAGGTGCGTGCGCCGGGCAGGTCGCTGCGCTCGGTCAGCCAGGCCAGCGCCAGGGCCAAAACGGCACAGATCGGCACGGTGACCAGCTCCAGCAGCGCGGTATTGACCAGCAACTCGCCCACGCGGGGCCGGAAAACCAGCGGTGCCGCCACCTCCCAGCCCGTGCTCCACGCCACCCAGGCCACAAAGCCCAGTGGCAACAGGGCCAACAGCGAGACCAGCAAAGCTGCTGCGCCCACCCACGACATGCGGCCACGCCCCATGCGGCGCAGCGGTGCAGCAGCCTGCGCAGGTGCGCGGTACAGGGTAGAAGGAACGGCGGACACGGGGACGCTTACAGCAAGCCGGCCTGGGTCATCAGGTCCGAGACTTTTTTGCTGTTCAGGTTGGCCGGCTCGACCTTGGGTGCTTGCAAATCGGCCAGCGGCACCAGCTTCGGGTTGGACTGTGCGCCCACGCCCACGGCGTATTCATACGAGTCGCCGGTCTTCAAAATCTCTTGGCCGCCTTTGCCGCTGACCCATTTCACAAATGCCTGGGCCTGCGCCGCGTGCTTGCTGGAAGCCAAAACGCCGCCGCCAGAGATGCTGACGAAAGCGCCCGGGTCCTCGTTGCGGAAATAGTGCAGCGCGACGTTGTTGCTGTTCTCGCCGGTCTTGGCCTGGTCGCCAAAGTAGTAGTAGTGGTAGATCACGCCGCCGTCCACCTGGCCTGCGTTGACCGCCTTCATCACCGTGCTGTTGCCCTTGTAGGCGGTGAAGTTGGCCTTCATGCCCTTGAGCCAGTCGGCTGTAGCGGCTTCACCCTTCAGTTCCAGCAACGCGCTGACGATGGCCTGGAAGTCGGCCCCGGCGGGGGATGCGGCCCAGCGCCCCTTCCAAGCGGGAGCGGCCAAATCCATCATCGACTTGGGCAGCTGGGCCGGGGTGAACTTGCTCTTGTTATAGACAAACACGGTGGTGCGGGCGGCAACGCCCACCCAGCGACCGTGCGCGGGGCGGAAGCTGGCAGGCACCTGGGCCAGGGTGGCGGCGTCCAGCGGGGCAAACAAACCCGCCGTGTCCACCAGCGCCATGGCGGGGGAGTTTTCGGTCAGAAACACGTCGGCAGGCGAGGCTTTGCCTTCTTGCACCAACTGGTTGCCCAGCTCGCTGTCGCCGCCATTGCGCAGCACCACCTTGACGCCCGTTTCCTTGGTGAAGCCGTCAGCCCAGGCCTGGGTCAGGCTGGCATGTTGGGCGTTGTAGACCACCAACGGCTCGGCGTTTTGGGCCAGTACAGCCAACGGAGCACCCCATACAGCAGCGGCCAGCGCCACGGCGCGTACCAGGAACGGGAGAGAGTTTTTCATGGACATACTTCAAATGGAGGGGATTCTGTTGGCTTGGGCGCTGCTGGCAGCACCTTTGGCTGTGAACAAGAATTACTTGCATCTGAATTGTACCCCTCGGGCGCTGGTAAAGCCCCTGCGCCCGCAGAGGGCGCAGGGGCTTTACCAGGCTACAAACGGGGTCCGCGCGATGACCCGGAGCGAGAGCGGGAGCGGCGGGCCGCGCGCAAGCTTTTGCGGCTGGCATTAGCCCGGCTGTAGGCCAATGCCAGCCGCCCGGCATAAAAGACGGCGTACAGCGCCAACGCGCCCAGCACCCAGGGTTTGACCTCCTCCATCAACTGAACAAACATGGACGCGGCCTGCAGCCCTTCCAGCTTGCGTTGCTCTTCCGTCAGCGGGGCAACCGTGGCGTCGATCCGCCCGGCATCGCGGGCCTGCGTTTCTGCCTGGCGACGCTCCTGGTTGGCGGCATCGGCTTCGGTATCACGCAAGATGTCAAAGACGGCATCGGCTTTGGCTTTGTTCAGCTCGGCGTTCAGGCCCCGGGCCACTTCGGCCGCTCCTGTGGTACTCGCCAGCTCTTTCACCGTGGACTGCACCCAGTCGCGTTCAGAGTGGCTAGCACCCGCAGACTGCTGAACGAGCGCGTCGGGAGACCGGGGTTTGGTGGCGTCAACCGTTGCCGCCATGTGGTCGTCCAGCTCGACTGCCTGCACGGACGGCCCCGGCTGCGGCGTATTCGCCGCAGGCACAGCCCCCGCCACACCCCAGGCGATGGCCAACACCCACCCGCAACCGATGGCCCGACAACTCTTTACAACCTGCTCACGCATCTACAGCCTCCAACCCCACATCGGTTTACCGCACACAGCGCTGGCGGCAACCAAAAATACTTTTTCATACCCATAAGCCATTGATTTTATTTGAACAATGTGCGCCAAACCACCTACAACCAGGGGTAAACGGCATTTTTGCACGCACGGGTTCGCTATTTAATTCATAGCTGCAGGCGCATATAAATCAAGCGCTAACGGGCAGTTTCTTTCAAATTAAAGGCCGCTTGCCCGTGTGATTGCAGGCCTGCTGCTTGCATGGCACCGCCGCACCGTAAATACTCCATGGCATGCCCATGCCCATAGACCCCGCCACTTGCCCGCTGTGTAGCCAGCCCAACCAATGCGCCATGGCCGTGGCACACAGTACGGGGCTCGCGCAGCCCCCGTGCTGGTGCACAGCGGTGTCGATCCACCCCGACACGCTGGCCCTACTGCCGCCGCAGGCACGCAACGCAGTGTGCATTTGCCCACGCTGCGCAGCCCACCCCGAAAGCCCACCATGCTGACCTGGACCACCGGGCTGCTGCGCCAGGAACTGCTGGTGCTGGCCCTGCTCACCGCCGTGCTGGCCACCGCCCTGCGCTGGCTGCGCCCGGTACACCAGCGCGGGCTGCGCACGACCTGGACTTTGCTCAACCTGGGCGCCTTTGCCCAGTTGCTGGCCCTGCTGCTGGCGGCGCAACAACACAGCCTGCCCGCCGACTTGTTCCGCGACACGGCCCACGTGCTGTGGGTACTGGCCAGCCTCCACCTGGGCGCACTGCTGCTCTTCAAAGTGCTGCTGCCTGCAGCCAAAACGCCGCTGCCGCAAATTGCCCACGACCTGACCGTCAGCGGCCTGCCCCTGGGCTGGGGCCTGCTCTGGCTGCGGCTGGTGGGGGTAGACGCGTCGCAGCTGTTTGCCACCTCGGCCATCGTCACCGCCGTGGTCGCCTTTGCCATGCAAGACACGCTGGGCAACGTCATGGGCGGCGTGGCGCTGCAGCTGGACAACTCGCTGCGGGTGGGCGAATGGGTGCAGATCGACGACCTGAGCGGCCGGGTGGTGGACGTGCGCTGGCGCCACACCGAGATCCAGACCCGCAACTTTGAGACTGTGGTGGTACCCAACAGCTGGCTGATGAAAAACCGCTTCCGCGTGCTACGCAAGCCCCCTGGTGCGCCCCTGCAGTGGCGGCGCATGCTGCAGTTCAACATCGACCACCACGCCACGCCCACCCTGGTGCTGCGCACGCTGCAGCAGGCAGTGCAAGACGCCAGCATCGCCCACGTCGCCCTGCAGCCGCCGCCCAGCGCCGTGCTGATGGACGTGTGCCCCGGCTACAACCACTACACCCTGCGCTACTGGCTGACCGACCCGCAGTTTGACGACCTCACCGACTCCGCCGTGCGGGTACACGCGCTGGCCGCCCTGGCGCGCGAAGGCATCCACCTCGGCATGCCATTGGCCAAACGGATATTGACGCACAAAGACGAACAGTCGCGCAGCGCCCACGCCCAGCGCGACCTGGCCCGCCGCACCAAAGCCATCCGCCACATCGCCCTGTTTGCCAACCTGCCCGAGGCCGAGCAACAGGTGCTGGCCACACACCTGGTGTTTGCCCCGTTTGCCGCAGGCAGCGCCATCACCCGCCAAGGCGCAGTGGCCCACTGGCTGTATTTGATACTGCACGGCGAGGCCGAGGTGGTGGTCGATAGCCCGCAAGGCCGCACCAGCGTGGCCCGGCTGCACGACGGCGAATTCTTCGGTGAAATGGGCCTGCTCACCGGCGAGCCGCGCAGCGCCACCGTGCTGGCCGCCACCGACGTGGAGTGCTACCGGCTAGACAAAGAAGGCTTTGCCCTGGTGCTGGCGGCCCGCCCCGAACTGGCCGAAGACATCTCCACCCTGCTCGCCACCCGCCGCACCGAAATGGCCAACCGGCTGAACCAAACTGCCACCATCGTCGCCCCGGTACGCAGCAACGACCTGCTGGCCCGCATGCGGTCGTTTTTCGCACTCTAAGCCGCAGCGTGAAGCGGTCTATCATGGCCGCTCACTTAGCCACACCATCTTGAACGCCCCCACCAGTACCGCTGAATTCAAAGCCCGCTTCGGCGAACGCTACCGCTGGCTGCTGTTGCTGGCGGTGATGGTGGGCACCATGGCCTCCATCATGTCGTCCACCATCGTCAACGTAGCGGTGCCCGACATGAGCCAGCACTTCACCCTGGGGCCGTCGCGGGCCCAGTGGGTCACCTCCGGCTTCATGGTGGCGATGACCGTGTCCATGCTCACCACGCCCTGGCTGCTGGCACGCTACGGCTACCGGCGCACCTATGCCGGCGCCATGTGGCTGCTGCTGGCCGGGGGCGTGTGCGGCGGGCTGGCGGGCGACTACGGCCTGGTGCTGGCATCCCGCGTGGCCGAAGGGCTGGCAGCCGGGGTGGTACAGCCCATCCCCGCCATCATCATCCTGCGCGCCTTTGAGCCGCACGAGCAGGGCCGCGCCAGCGGGCTGTTTGGCATGGGCGTGGTGCTGGCCCCGGCCATCGGGCCCAGCATTGGCGGTGTTTTGGTAGACCTGTTCGGCTGGCGCTCCATCTTCTTCATGGTGGTGCCGTTTTGCATCGTGTCGCTGTGGATGGCGCGCAAGTTTGTGCCCACCACCGCACCCGGCGGCGCAGCGGCAGGCCAGGGGGCTGGGCTGGACTGGCGCGGCCTGCTGCTGGCTACTGCGGGCACGCTGTGCCTGCTGAACGGCATGGTGCAGCTGCGCGGTGGCGACCTGCCGGTGGCCATGGGCCTGCTGTTGGCGGCAGTGCTGGCGCTGCTGGCCTTCATCGCCTGGCAACGGCGGCTGGCCGCCCAAGGCGGCGCGCCGTTGATGGCGCTGGCCCTGTTTGGCTACCGTCCGTTTGCCATGGGCAGCATCGTGGCGGTCATTTACGGCACCGCGCTGTTTGGCTCGACCTACCTGCTGCCGGTGTACATGCAGGTAGGGCTGAAGCTGTCGGCCTCGCACGTGGGCACCATCATGTTGCCGGCCGGCATCGTGCTGGCCATCACGATCGCTGGCGTCGGCCGGCTGGCGGACCGCCATCCGACGCGCGTGCTGGTGAGCATCGGGCTGGCGTTGCTGGCGCTGTCGTTCGCCC
>CANFZJ010000122.1 GCA_947451445.1 Comamonadaceae bacterium | reverse complement strand
GGATGGCGGCTTCGCTGTAACGGGGGCCGGGGTGCAGGCGTTGGAGGGTGCTCATGGCGTGTCTCGCTTTTCAAAATGGGCGAGCTTAACCACTGGCGTTAACCGTAGCGCGCCACGGTCAAGCCTTCCATGCTGATCTCGGGTTTTTTCCCGCTGATCAGGTCGGCCATCACGCGCCCGGTGCCTGCGGCCATGGTCCAGCCCAGCGTGCCGTGGCCGGTGGACAGGTGCAGGTTGGGGTAGGGCGTGCCGCCCAGCACGGGCGTGCCGTCCGGCGTCATGGGGCGCAGGCCGGTCCAGAACTCGGCCTGGGACACGTCGCCGCCCTGCGGAAACAGGTCGGTCACCACGTGGTTCAGCGTGGTGCGCCGCTCTTCGCGCAGGCGCAGGTCGTAGCCCGCCAGCTCGGCCGTGCCGCCCACGCGGATGCGGTCGCCCAGGCGGGTCACGGCGACCTTGTGGGTTTCGTCCATCACGGTGGATTCGGGCGCGGCCGCCGCATCGGTGATGGGCACGGTGATCGAATAGCCCTTGACCGGGTAGACCGGCAGGTTGAAGCCCAGCGGTTTCAGCAAAATGGGCGAATAGCTGCCCAGCGCGCACAGGTAGCTGTCGGCCTGCAGCAGCCCGGCGCTGGTGTGCACGCCGGTGATCTTGTGGCCGTCGGCGGCGATGCGGTCGATGCTGACGCCGTAGCGAAACTCCACACCCAGCGCCTGCGCCATCTCGGCCAGCCGGTTGGTGAACTTGAAGCAGTCGCCGGTTTCATCGTCCGGCAGGCGCAGCGCACCGACAAACTTGTCTTTCACCAGTTTCAGCGCGGGCTCGTAAGGCAGATAAGAATCGCCCTCCAGCAGCTGAAACGGCACGCCCGACTGCTGCAAGATGGCCATGTCGGCTGCCGCGCCGTCCAGCTGCTTTTGGGTGCGAAACAGCTGCAGCGTGCCCTGGGTACGGTGGTCGTAGGCAATGCCCGTATCGGCGCGCAGCTGGCGCAGGCAGTCACGGCTGTACTCGGCCAGCCGCACCATGCGCGCCTTGTTGACCTCGTAGCGGGCCGCCGTGCAGTTGGCCAGCATTTGCGCGCCCCAGCGCCACATGGCGGGGTCCAGCAGCGGGCGGATCACCAGCGGGCTGTGCTGCATCAGCATCCAGTGGATGGCTTTGCGCGGCACGCCCGGCCCGGCCCAGGGCGACGAGTAGCCCGGCGACACCTCGCCCGCGTTGCCGTAGCTGGTCTCCAGCGCCGGGCCGCTCTGGCGGTCCACCACCGTCACCTGGTGCCCGGCCTTGGCCAGGTAATAAGCGGTGGTGGTGCCAATGACGCCACTGCCCAAAATCAATACTTTCATGCCGCGCTCCTGTCCAAGCTAATAGGCTGCAATATAAGTTGGCGAACTTATTAAAGCCATAGTGCATCAGAAACTCTAATTCAGAATTAGGGCCGGTTGTAGCCTGCCGTGCATTCAAGCAAAATTGGCCTCCAGCGCATATGGAACGTGCGCGAGCAGCTATTTAATTAGGAGCATTTACCCCATGTTGCCAGCCTACCGTATCGCACTGTTGTGCCTGCTGCTGGTCGGCCTCGTGCGTCCGCTTGCCGCCCAAACCAACCCGGCGGCGCTGGCGCAAACCAACGGCTGCATGGCCTGCCACGGCATGGTCCACAAACAAATCGGCCCCGGCTTTGCCCAGGTGGCAGCGCGCTACAAAGGCGACCCGGCGGCGGCCAGCCAGCTGGCGGTGAAGATCTTGAACGGGGGCATGGGCAACTGGGGCCGGGTGTCGATGACGCGGTATCCGCAGTTAGCTGAGACCGACCGGCTGGCGTTGGCGCGCTGGGTGCTGGCGCAACCACCCTTGCCATGAAAAAAAGCATTCGCGCATATTGCACAAGCGCAGATAGCTACATATTCAATAGCAAATACAGGCTGCAGCCTATGCCGCCGTGCTGCGCCACTGCGCACCGCTGAAGGCCTCGACCAAGAACGCAATCAGCAGCCGCACCTTGGCCGGGACAAATTTGCGGCTGGGGTAGACGGCGTGGATGCCGAACTCGGCGCACTGGTACAGGGGCAGTAGCTCCACCAGCGTGCCATTGCGCAGGTCGTCTGCGACCAGGAACGAGGGCTGCAGGATGATGCCCTGGTGCTGGAGCGCCGCCGCACGGCAGGTGTCGCCGCTGTTGGTGCGCAGCACGGGGTGCACCAACACGGTTTCGGGGCCGTGGGGGCCGTTCAGCGTCCACTGGTCGCCCGTGGACAGCAGGCTGTAGGCGATCACGGTGTGCTCCGCCAGCGCCTGCAGGGTCGCGGGGTGGCCGTGCTGGGCCAGGTAACCCGGGGAGGCGCACAGGACCATGCGGGTGCTGGCCAGCTGGCGGCTGACCAGGGCCGAGTCGGTCAGGTAGCCGATGCGCACCGCCAGGTCAAACCCTTCTTCCACCAAGTCCACCACCCGGTCGGACAGGGTGACGTCCATGCGGACCTGGGGGTGGGTGGCCATGAAGTCGCTCCACAGCGGGGCCAGGTGCAGCAGGCCAAAGGTGACCGGCACGGAGATTTTGAGCAGCCCGCTGGCCTGCACGGCGCGGGCGGTGGCCTCGGCCTCGGCATCGTCCACCTCGGTCAGCACCGATTTGCAGCGCGCGTAGAAGGCACGGCCTTCGTCCGTCAGCGACAGCTTGCGCGTGGTGCGGTGCAGCAGGCGCACGCCCAGGCGGGTCTCCAGGTCGGCCACGTAGCGCGACAGAGCCGGTTTGGACGCGCCCAGCGCGTCGGCAGCGCGCACAAAGCTGCCGGCATCCACCACGGCCGCAAAGGCCTGCATTTCCAGAAATCGGTCCATTTATTTCACTTAAAGGAATTATTCATTGCAATTATGCTGATTTATCTTTGAAAGTGGAACAAATACAGTCCAACCCATGCCCTGAACGCAGCCCATCGGTTGCTGGGGCTCTCCCACTGGGAAGGAAATCGTATGCAAGTTCTCGTCATCGGCACCGGCAACATGGGTGCAGGCTTCGCCAAACAACTCAGCGCCGCAGGCCACCAGGTGCGCGTCACCGGCCGCGACGCCGCCAAGGCAGCAGCCCTGGCAGCCCAGTTCACCCATGTCACCGCCGTGGCCCCCCAGAATGCGGCAGACGGCCAGGATGTGGTGGTCGTGGCCACCGCCTACGGCGACGCGGTGGCGGCACTGCAGTCCGTGGGCAGCCTGCAAGGCAAAACCGTGGTGGACATCACCAACCCGCTGACGCCCGACTACATGGGCCTGACGCTGGGCCACAGCACCTCCGCCGCAGAAGAAATCGCCAAGGCCGTCCCCAGCGCCCACGTGGTCAAGGCCTTCAACACCGTGCTGGCACAGGTGCTGGGCCAAGGTGCGACGCTGGCCGACGGCAGCCAGGTCAACGTGTTCTACGCCGGTGACCAGCAGGATGCCAAAAACACGGTCCAGGCACTGGCGGCCAGCATGGGCTTTGCCACGGCGGATGCGGGTGGACTGGTGAACGCCCGCTACCTGGAGCCCTTGGCCGGTTTGAACATCTACTTTGCCTACGGCGCAGGCCGGGGCACTGCCATTGCACCAGCTTGGCAAGGCTTGCAGTAACCCGTCTCGCCCTTCACTCAAAAAGGAAATCACCATGAAAAACACCCTCCTCGCCATCGCCGCCACCGCCGTTCTGGGCCTGGCCCACGCCGCCACACCGGCCGAGAACCCCGCCACGCCCGCCCCCAAGCACGAGAAACAAGCCCCCAAGGTAGAGCGCAATCTGCACGTGTTTGACACGCTGGACTTTGATGTGTTCAGCAACCAGAAGTGGGACCGCCTGCACGAGAGCCACGCCGCCGACATCGTGGTGACCTGGCCCGATGGCCATGAAACCAAGGGCATCGACAAACACATCGACGACCTGAAAGCCATGTTTGTGTTTGCACCGGACATCACCATCAAGGAGCACCCGATCCGCTTTGGCTCCGGCTCCTGGACCTCGGTGACCGGCGTGATGACCGGCACCTTCAGCCAGCCGATGCCGATTGGCGATGGCAAGACGATCCCACCCAACGGCAAGCGCTTTGCCATCGGCATGGCGACCATCGGCCACTGGAAGGGCAAGACCATGGACCATGAATGGCTGTTCTGGGACAACCAGGACTTCATGAAACAACTGGGTCTGGCACCGTAACTGCGCATACCGAGAGGTTTCAACAAAATAGACTGCCAGCGCATATGGAGTATGCGCTGGCAGCTATTTATTCAATAGCAAATACCACAGGCATTGCGGCACAATCGGCCCCATGCCCACCCCGCCCAACGCCCCCAGCCCCTCCGGTCTGGACCGGCGCGCGCAACGGGTCGCCGCCTGGGTTGCCGCACTGCGCAGCCAGGCGGATGCGGCCACGCTCAAAAAGCTGCCCCCGCTGCTGGGCGCCGACGCGGCACGGGTGATGGCCTTGCTGCGCGAAGGCGCACCCGAACCGGAGCCGGAAGAAGAACCTGAAGCCGATCCCACCCTGGTCCCAGGCCTGTTCCGCCCCCGCATCACCCTGCGCACGCTGGGCCGGGGCGACGGCCTGCTGGGACTCAAACCCCACGGCCAGCTGGCGGCGCGGGGCGACAGCGTGACGCTGGCGCAGATCGACTGGACCTACCGCACCGCCAGTGGTGTGGAGTGGCACACCCCCGCCCCCACGTCCGTGCTAAACAGCCGCCCGCCCGCCGTGCAAGAGCTGCCCAGCCTGCGCCTGCAACGCAACCTGCCCGCCGAGGCCGACGCGATGGACCGGGTGTGGGACCTGGGCCTGATCCCCGTGTCCACCGACGCGCTGCAATGGCGCGACCCCGACGCGGCTCCCGTACTGGGGCCAGTGTGGACGCTGCCGCAAGAGGGCTTTTTTGGCGACTTCTGGGCCGAACAGGTGCCACGCCTGCAAGCCCAGGGCTGGCAGGTGGTGGTGCAGCCCGGCTTTGCGCATGAAAGCGTGCCGGTGCAGCGCTGGAAGTTGATCGTCCAGCCCGAAACGGGCGCACTGCTGGGCAAGGAGCTGGCCGCGCCACTCATAGCCCCCTGCCGCCCGGTGCAAAAGCTGCACCTGCCCGCCCGCGAAGGCGCGTGGATGCTGAGTCTGGGCATCGAGATCGACGGCGAGCCGCTGGACCTGGCCCCGCTGCTGGCCGACCTGCTCAAGCGCGAGCCCCGCTGGCTGCGCGCTGCCGACGTGGCCGCCATCGACGACCACGCGCTCATTTCACTGCGCGCCCCCGGCGGCAAACGCATTGACGCGCCCGCCGCCCCGCTCAAAGCCATCGTCCGCGCCATGCTGGACCTGCTGACCGACCCGCAGCGCGCCCCGCCCGGGCCGCTGCAGCTGGGCGCGTGGGAGGCACGGCGGCTGGACGCGCTACGGGCCGGGCTGGGTCCGCAAACTGCGTGGCAGATGCAGGGCGATGCAGGCCTGGCCAGCCTGGCGCGGCGGCTGCAAGCCATCGGCACACCCCAGCCGGTGGCCGTGCCGGACGGGCTGACCGTGCAGCTGCGCCCCTACCAATTGGACGGCCTGGCCTGGCTGCAGTACCTGCGGGCGCAGAACCTGGGCGGCATCCTGGCCGACGACATGGGCCTGGGCAAAACCGCACAGGCGCTGGCCCACGTGCTGCTGGAAAAGCAGGCCGGGCGGCTAGACCGGCCCGCGCTGGTGGTGCTGCCCACATCCCTGCTATTCAACTGGCAGGCCGAGGCCCAGCGCATGGCCCCCGGCCTGCGGGTGCTGGCGCTGCACGGGCCAGACCGGGCGGCGCGGTTTGCCCACATCGCCGCGCACGACCTGGTGCTGACCACCTACCCGCTGCTGTGGCGCGACATCGCCGCGCTGGCCGCGCAGCCCTTCCACCTGCTGCTGCTGGACGAAGCCCAGATGGTCAAAAACGCCGCCAGCCGCAGCGCCCGCGCCCTGCGCCGCCTGCAGGCCCGGCACCGCCTGTGCCTGACCGGTACGCCACTGGAAAACCACCTGGGCGAGCTGTGGGCGCAGTTCGACTTTTTGATGCCCGGCTTTCTGGGCGACGCGCGCAGCTTCCACGACCGCTGGCGCAAGCCGATAGAAGACAACGGCGAAACCCTGCGCGCCCAGTTGCTGGCCCAGCGGGTGCGCCCCTTCATCCTGCGCCGGCGCAAGCAAGACGTGGCCCGCGAGCTGCCGCCGCGCACCGATGTCATCCAGCACGTGCAGCTGCAAGGCCAGCAGCGCGAACTGTACGAAGCCGTGCGCACGGCGGCCGACAAACAGGTGCGCCGCGTGCTGCAGCGGCAGAGCTTCAACGGCGCGCAAATCAGCATCCTGGACGCGCTGCTCAAGCTGCGCCAGGTGTGCTGCGACCCGCGTTTAGTGAAAGGGCAACAACTGTCCAAAACGATGGAAAGCGCCAAGCTGGAACTGCTCGGCGAGATGCTGCCCGCGCTGGTGGAAGAAGGCCGCCGGGTGCTGGTGTTCTCGCAATTCACCGAGCTGCTGGAGCTGGTGCAAGCGCAACTACAGGCGCTGCAACTGCCGTATCTGAGCCTGACCGGCAACACCCCACCCGCCCAGCGCGGCGCGGTGGTGGCGCAGTTCCAGGCGGGCGGCGCGCCGATTTTTTTACTCAGCCTGAAAGCCGGTGGCGTAGGCCTGAACCTGACCGCCGCCGACACTGTTATCCACCTGGACCCGTGGTGGAACCCCGCCGTGGAAGAGCAAGCCACCGCCCGCGCCCACCGCATCGGCCAGGACCAGCCGGTGTTCGTCTACAAGCTGGTGGTGCAAGGCAGCATCGAAGAACGCATGCTGGAGCTGCAGGCCCGCAAACAGGCGCTGGCCCAGGGCGTGCTGGGGCATGACGATGCGGGGGCGCTGAAGTTCAGCGAGGCCGATCTGGGCGCGCTGCTGGCGCCGCTGGGGGCGTAGCGCACGCGCAATGCGCATAATGTCCAACAGCCGAACCAACCGAAAGCCGCCATGGGCCACGCCGCTGATTATTTGAAGTGGGAGGCCGAGCTTTCACCACAATTTAGCCCCCGTGCGCCAGCCGCAAACACTCCTGCAACACCTTTGTCGCCCGTGACGGCTCCGGGGTGCGGCGGGCGATGCCCAGAAACCGGCAGTCGTAGCGGAACAAATCTGGCTGCAGCGCCCGCATCTGGCCGTTGTGCACAAAGCCAGCGGCGTAGTGGTCAGGCAAAAAGCCCAGGTACTGGCCGGACAACACCAGCGTGGCGATGGACTCCTGGTCGTAGCCCGTGGCTTTGCGCGGCAGGCGCACGCGCTGGCTGAGTTCCATGTTCAGCGAGTGGTAGCCCAGCCCGGCAAACGGGTAGCGGCGCAGGTCATCCCAGCCCATTGGGGGCACAGTTTCCAGCGCGGTGGGTACAAACAGCGCGTGCTGTGCGCCGCAGTACAGGTGCATGGTTTCACCAAACAAGTCGTCGTAGGCCAGGATGTCAGAGTTGCGGTGGCCGGGGATCACGCCCACCTGGAACTGGCCGTCGATCACCCCGCGCTCGATGGCCTGGATGGTGGCCACGTGCAGGTGCAGGTGGACCTCGGGGGCCTGGGCGACAAACTGCGCAATCGCCACGCTGATGCGGGCCTGCGGGTTGTTGGCGGTGTTGTCGAACACCGCCAGGTGGATGTCACCGCCCATGCGGCCGTGGATGGCGTCCACGCTGGCGCGGAACGCGTCGGCCCCGGCCAGCAGGCGCAAGGTCTCGGTATAGATCTGCTGGCCCTCGGGGGTCAGCGCAAAGCCGCTGCGGCCTCGGCGGCACAACGTCAGGCCCAGGCGGGTTTCCAGATCTTTCACGTGGCGGCTGACGGTGGAGGTGCCAATGTTCAGCTCCAGCTCGGCCGCCGCCATGCCACCGCACTCGACCACACTTTTAAAGACCCGCAGCAGGCGGATGTCCATATCGGTCAGCTGGCCCAGAACCGCGCGGCTTTTTACTTTCATAAAGTGCTAACTAAGAATTGATATTTAGATATTTATAAGAGTAACAGCAAGCCCAACAATCGGCGACACCTTTCACCCGGAGCACTCGATGAACATGACCGACAGCCAGCAACTCACCTCCCGTACAGACCCGGCCTGGCTGGACGCCTACTGGATGCCCTACACCGGCAACCGCAACTTCAAGGCCGACCCGCGCATCATCCAAAGCGCCCAGGGCTGCTACTACACCGCGGCCGACGGGCGGCAGATTCTGGACGGCCTGTCCGGCCTGTGGTGCTGCGGCCTGGGCCATGGCCGGGCCGAGATCACCGCCGCCGCCACCCGCCAGCTGGCCACGCTGGACTACGCCCCGGCCTTCCAGCACGGCCACCCG
>CANFZJ010000121.1 GCA_947451445.1 Comamonadaceae bacterium | reverse complement strand
CTACTGGGGCCGCCGTCGTGCTGGGGGCTATGGCTAGTTTGCGGGTGGCGTTACGGGTCAGCGCTTGCTCGACGGCTTTCAGCAGCTTTTGCAGCGTGATCGGTTTTTCTAGAAAGGAATAGGCCCCGATGCGGGTGGCTTCAACGGCGGTGTCGATGGTGGCGTGCCCGCTCATCATGATGACGGGCATGCTCAAAGCGCCCGAGGCCGCCCATTCCTTGAGCAGCGAGACACCGTCGGTATCGGGCATCCATATGTCCAGCAGCACCAGGTCGGGGCGGCTGCGTAGCCGTGCGGCGCGGGCTTGGGCTGCATTTTCGGCCAGTTCGACGTTGTGACCTTCATCGTTCAAGATTTCGGAAAGCAGGTCGCGGATACCGTGTTCATCGTCAACTACCAGAATGTTTGCCATGATTGGAGCGCAGGTTTCCGAGGGAGAAAAATGACAGTATGACGGGTGTCAACCCGCCAGTTTGTGCTGGGTGGCAAATGATAGCGATACTTGCGCGCCTTCGACCGTGCCGTCCACGATTCGGTTGGACAAGTCGATGCGTGCACCGTGTTCGTCGGCTATTTTTTTGACCACTGCCAGGCCCAGCCCGGTGCCCCGGATTTTGGTAGTGACGTAGGGCTCAAAGGCGCGCTTGAGGATGTGTTCTGGAAAGCCGCCACCCTGGTCTTGCACGACCAGCCGGACCCGCTGGGAGGATGCATTCCATTGGGTACGCAGCACGACTTCGGGGGCAAAGTCTGCGGTATGCATAAGCTCTGATGCATCTTGGGCATTTTGTAATAAATTGTGTATGACCTGGCGTAGCTGCTCAGCGTCACCCAGGATGGGCGGACATGGGGTGGCCAGATCGGCGTTCACTTTGACGGTGCGGCCGTCGTCGTCGTACAGCTGCAGTACGTCTTGGACCAACTGGTTCAGATCGAGCGGTTTCAAGTCGGCGGCGGGCAGGCGGGCATAGTCGCGAAATTCGTTGACCAGGCGTTTCATGGCGTCTACCTGGTCCACGATGGTTTTGACCGATTTCTTCAACAGCGCCTGGTCGGTTTCACCGATCTTGTGGAGCAACTTCATCTCCAGCCGCTCCGCCGAGAGCTGGATGGGGGTGAGGGGGTTTTTGATCTCGTGGGCCAGTCGGCGGGCTACTTCACCCCAGGCCTGAGCGCGCTGGGCGGACACGATTTCAGAAATATCATCAAAGACTAATAAGCGGTTACCGCCCGGTAGTTGTGCACCTCTAGCTATTAAAGTAATAGCATCCTGTGAAAATGGTGTGGCCGTGGCGTTCAGCTCGAAGGACTGTTGCCAGTGGTCCAGACCGTGGTGGGTTTGTTCACCCAGAAACGCGAGGAACTGCGCCTGCACACGTTCGGCAAAGTCTTCCAACCCGGCCACGTGGGCTAGCGGTTTACCCTCAAACGCGGCCAGCGGCAGGCGCAGGATGCGGGTGGCACCGGGGTTGCTGGACTGGATGGCGTTGTGTGCATCCATCACGATCACGCCTGCCGTGAGGTTGTCCAGAATGGTTTGCAGGTTGGCCCGCGCGGCACTGACCTGGGCCATGCTGTGGTCTACCGCCGAGCGGGCGTCGGCCAGCTGCTGCGTCATGTTGGCGAAGGAGCGGGTCAGGCCGCTGAGTTCGTCGCTGCTTTGCAGCACGGCTTTGGGGGTGAGATCGCCAGCGGCCACCTCGCGCACGCCGTCGGCCAGCAACAGCAGGGGGCGCGCCAGTTGGTTGCCGAGCACCACGGCTAGCAGCACCGCGCCAAAAACGGCCAAAAACAGGCTCAGGGTCAGGGTGCCGATGTACATGCGTTTGAGCCCCGAGCGGGCCAGCGCGCGTTCCTGGTATTCACGGTTGGCGGTTTGAACGGCGATGGCATTGGCGACCAGCGGCGGGGGCAGGGCTTGCGTGACCTGTAAAAACCGGGGTTCGGCCAGCTGCCCTACGCCTTTGCTGGCAACCACGGCCAGGGCTTTGATGCGGGCGCTGGCTTCGGCGGCGGCGGGGACTGTATCGTCCAGCCCTTCAATGGTGGCCACGGCGCGCTGGCTGCGCACGTTGCGCAGCTGTTGGGCGCTGGGGCGCTCCGGGTTGAGCAGGTAGCGGGATTGCCCGACGCTGGCGATCAGCTGGCCGGTGGCGCTCCACAGCACGACATCGTTGGCGTCCAGTTCGTCGCGGATGCGTTCTAGCCGCAAGCCTGCAGCGGCGTCAGGTACGCCGGCCAGGTCGCTGCTGGCATTGCGGGTTTTGTCGGCCAGGCCGTTGGCCAGAATGTCCAGGGTGGTACGGCCCAGATTGACCCCGGCGTCCAGTGCGGTTTCTACCTTCACATCAAACCAGCTCTCGATGGAACGGGAAACAAATTGGTAGGACACGACGTAGATCAACACGCCGGGAAGCAGGCCGACCAGCGCAAAAATGGTGGCCAGCTTGACCAGCAGGCGGCTGCCGAATTTGCCGCGCCGTAACCGCACCATCAGCCGTATGGCCATCCACAGGATGACGCCGAGCAGCACACTGGCGACGATGACGTTGACCACAAACAGGCGCGCGTAGTTGCGTTCGTAGAGCAGGCGGTTGCTGGTGGACTGGGTGAGCAGCAGCAGCAGGATCAGGCCCAGCGCCAGTACCACCACCGCCCCCACGCCCCAGGCCCAGCGCACAGCGCGCGGACTACGGATGCTGCTTTTCAGGCTGGAGGAGGTGCTGGCAGCGGGGGTCACTTGGCTCCTTCGGGCTGGAGGCGTTGCGAGCGGTTACCCGACAAGTTCCAGTCCGCTTGACCCAGAGCCCCGATCTGTAGTGGCCGGGGGAGCTGGGTGACGTCCAGCCGGAAGCTGAATTCGACATGGGTCTTGCCGTCGAAGTCCACATCGGCCGCATCGGCGATACGCCAGCGTGACAGGCGTTGGATGCTGGCCAGGGCGTCGGGCAGAGATTCAAAACTCTGGCTGAGGGCAACGCCCAGCCCGCTGTTGCCGATTTCGGTGGGCGACACATTGAGCCGCCAGCGCCGTGTCAGTGGCAGGTAGGCCAGCCGCATGTGGCGGGCTTGCCGTGCGATGGCGCGGTCAGACCAGTACCAACGGTCGCGCAGCACCTCGGCGTCGGCGACAAAAAACATCGGAATGCCTTTGTGTAGCGCATCTTCGACCAAGGCCGGGAGGTCAAACTTCAGGCTGGCGGACAGAAAGACGCTGCCCTCTGTGCGCTCGACCTGCAGTTGGTTGATCTCCACCAGCGTGGTTTGTGCCTGCGCTATAGGTTGAAAGCACAATATTGCGCCTAGGCAGAGAAAGGCGCAGATGCGCCCAACGGCCCACTTAGGCCGCGCGTTTTTCCAGCAGTGCGTAAAAAAAGCCATCGTTGTCACGAATCCGATTGTCTGGTACTGCATCGCCCGATTCCCAGCTGAGGGGCATTAAATGGCCTGGAGATGCGTGTAAATGTGCGTCGCTGTGGTGCGCAAGGAACGTTTCTATTTGGTCCTGCCCTTCGGCCCGGAATACCGAGCAGGTGCAGTACAGCAACCGCCCGCCCGGGCGCAACAGCGGCCATAGGCGTTGCAGTAGCTGGGCCTGGAGCTCTGCAAGTTGTGTAATGTCTGTTTCACGGCGTAACCAGCGCACGTCGGGATGGCGGCGCACGATACCCGACGCGGTGCAGGGGGCGTCCAGCAGGATGGCGTCAAATGCTTGCCCATCCCACCAGGAGTCGGGCTGCCCGGCGTCTCCCACCACCACCTTGGCCTGCAGGCCCTGGCGCTGCAGGTTTTGCTGGATGCGCTCGCAGCGGACCGGGTCAATGTCCAGCGCGGTGACTTCCGCCTGTGCCAGCTCTAGCAGATGGGCGGTTTTGCCGCCCGGTGCAGCGCAGGCGTCCAGGATGCGCAGGGTGGACGTGGCGTCCAGCCCCTGCAGCAGCAGCGGGGCGGCCAGTTGCGCGGCAGCGTCTTGTACCGATGCCGCACCTTCTGCAAAGCCGGGTATGTGCTGCACCGGCACAGCGTGGGCCAGGGCGACACCCCATTCTCCGATGAGTTTTGCTTCTATATTGATAGCTGCTAGCGCAGATACCATCTGCACTGGGGTCGTTTTTTGTGCATTGACACGCAGGGTCATCGGCGGGTGCTGGTTGTTTGCTTGGAGGATGTCTTTCCAGCGCTGCGGTTGTTCATGCTTGAGGCGTTGGATCCACCAGCGCGGGTGGTTCCACATGGCGACCGGGTCACGGTCGGTGGCAGCGACCAAGGCATCGCGTTCCCGCAAAAAGCGTCGCAAACAGGCGTTGATGAAGCTGGCCTGGGCGCGGGCCGGGCCCCGGTTAGCCGCTTCCACGGTTTGGTCTACCAGCGTGAAGGTGGAGTAGGGCGCACCGTCCTCTTGCCAGACCAGGGCCAGCGCGGTACACAGCAGGGCATCCACATGGGGGGCTGGTGCACGTTTGGCCAACTGGGCGCGCAGGGCGTCGGCGCGGCCTAGGTTGCGCAGGGTGTGGAACACGAGGGCTTGCACGCCAGGGCGCAGCGGGCCGTCCACCGCTGCCAGGGCGGGGGTGGCCGATGCGCCGTCGCGGATGTCCTGGAGTACGGCGGCGGCGGCTTGCAGTTGCCGCCACAGCGGGATTTGGGAGGTGGGGGAGTCGGGGCGATGCATTTTTAAAGCGGAATATGGGAGGAGGGAGAAGAGGGCGTGGAGGGCACCGCAGATGCCAGTGGTCTGGCGGTGCGAAAGCCAAAAAGCAACGCCAGCACGAGGGCCGGAAATTGGGCAATGGCTTGGTTGTAATTAAGCACGGTCTGTGTGAACGCCTGGCTAGCGTGGTGTACTTGCTGGCTGGTTTCTATCCATTGTTGGGCCAGAGTTTCGGGTACGTTGGGCGCATCTGCGCCGTGTTCGCTTTCTAAAACGCGCAGCCATGCCATTTGTAAAACATGGTCTGCTGCCACCAGCGCATCGACAACCGACGCGTCCAGCGGGTGGGCACGGGCAATCGCGAGTGACGCGGCAAACTGGGCCTGTGCCCCGTACAGCCCGGCCCACTCGCTGGCTTGCACAGGGGGCGTCGGACCGCAGGCCGTGACCAGGTCAGGGTAGCGCTGTAGCCATGTTGCGAGGGGCAAAAATGCGCGTGATGCGTGCGATCGCAAACGCATGAGCCGGTTGTATGCACCCACGGACCAAAAAAACAACGTGGCGGCAAGTCCCCACCAAACAATGGATTCGGAAATCAAGGCTTGCCTTTGAATATGGCGTAGCGACACAGTATCGCGCACATAAAAAAACACCCCATATCCACCAAAGATGGATGTGGGGTGCCTTGGTACTACGCGTTGTTCGCGTTATTCGCCGGTGGCGTGCTCGCTGGTTTCAGACAGCGCGGCTGCGTCTTGGGAGCCAGCCAGTTCGGCGGCTTCGGCGTCGGCAATGGCGCGACGCTCTGCGTCGTCCATCAGGTCCTTCGCCAAACGGGCTTGGTGGTACGCCATACCGGTACCGGCAGGGATCAGGCGGCCCACGATCACGTTTTCCTTCAGACCACGCAGCTCGTCGCGCTTGCCCATGATGGCGGCTTCGGTCAGCACGCGCGTGGTTTCCTGGAAGGACGCGGCGCTGATGAAGCTGTCGGTGGACAAGGATGCCTTGGTAATCCCCAGCAACAGGTTGGTAAACACGGCCGGGACTTTGCCTTCGGCGCGCAATGCGTCGTTGGTGTCGAGCATTTCACTGCGTTCCACTTGTTCACCGTTGATGTAACCGGAGTCACCCGTGCTTTCGACCACCACGCGGCGCAGCATCTGGCGAACAATCACTTCAATGTGCTTGTCGTTGATCTTCACGCCTTGCAAACGGTACACGTCCTGCACTTCGTCCACGATGTAGCGGGCCAGCTCTTCCATGCCCAGCAAGCGCAAGATGTCTTGCGGGTCGGCTGGTCCGTCCACAATGTTTTCGCCCTTGTTGACCACTTGGCCTTCGTGCACCAGGATGCTCTTTTCCTTGGGGATCAATTCATCCCACACGGTGCCTTCTGGATCGGTGATCTGCAGGCGAACCTTGCCCTTGGTTTCCTTGCCGAACGACACGGTACCGGTCATTTCGGCCAGCATGCCCTTGTCTTTGGGCGTACGCGCTTCAAACAGCTCGGCAACCCGTGGCAGACCACCGGTAATGTCGCGCGTCTTCTGGCCTTCGATAGGAATACGGGCCAGCACTTCGCCGCGGCCGACTTCCTGGCCGTCGCGCACCTGGATCAAGGCGCCGATAGGGAAGCCAATCGTCACCGAGTGGTCGGTACCGGTGATCTTCACTTCGTTGCCATTGCCGTCGATCAGCTTGACTTGGGGGCGGATGACCTTGGCAGCGCCACGGCGCTTGGGGTCAATAACCACCATGGTGGACAAGCCGGTGACTTCGTCCACTTGGTGGGCAACGGTCAGGCCTTCTTCCACATTTTCGAATTTGCTGGTACCAGCGAACTCGGTAATGATGGGGCGGGTCAGTGGGTCCCAGTTCGCCAAGATCGCACCGGCCTTGATGGTTTGGTCGGCCTTGACCGCCAAGATCGCACCATAAGGCACTTTGTGGCGTTCGCGCTCACGGCCGTGTTCGGTGATGATGATTTCACCGGAGCGGGCAATCACGACCAATTCGTTCTTGCTGTTGGTCACGTAACGCATCGTGGCATTGAAGCCGATGGTGCCGTTGGACTTGGCTTCTACGCTGGAAGCAATGGCTGCACGTGACGCCGCACCACCGATGTGGAAGGTACGCATGGTCAACTGGGTACCGGGTTCGCCAATGGACTGCGCAGCAATCACACCCACAGCCTCACCACCGTTGATCAGGCCACCACGGCCCAGATCGCGGCCATAGCACTTGGCGCAAATGCCGAAGCGGGTCGCGCAGGTCAGCGCAGTGCGGACCTTGACTTCGTCCACGCCAGCTACTTCGAGGATGTCGAGCATGTCCTCGTCCATCATGGCCCCGGCATTTGCCAGTACCGAGCGGTCTTCGGGGTGCAGCACATCTTCGGCAGCAGTACGGCCCAGAATACGGTCGCGCAGCGATTCGATGACTTCACCGCCTTCGACGATAGCGCGCATCAGGTAGCCGTTGGCAGTACCGCAGTCTTGCTCGGTCACTACCAAGTCCTGGGTCACGTCCACCAGACGGCGGGTCAGGTAACCCGAGTTGGCCGTCTTCAGTGCCGTATCCGCCAGACCCTTACGGGCACCGTGGGTGGAGATGAAGTACTCCAACACGTTCAGACCTTCGCGGAAGTTGGCAGTAATGGGGGTTTCAATGATGGAGCCATCTGGCTTGGCCATCAGACCCCGCATACCTGCGACCTGGCGAATCTGGGCGGCAGAACCACGCGCGCCGGAGTCGGCCATCATGTAGATGGAGTTGAACGACTCTTGCTCGACTTCTTTGCCATTACGGTCGATGGTTTTCTCTTTGGAGAGCTGGGCCATCATCACCTTGGACACTTCGTCGCCAGCCTTGCCCCAGATATCCACTACCTTGTTGTAGCGCTCGCCTGCGGTGACCAGACCAGATATGTACTGGTTGGCGATTTCTTTGACTTCCTTTTCGGCACGGCCAATGATGCTGTGCTTTTCTTGCGGGACCAGCATGTCGTCGATGCAGATCGAGATACCGGCCTTGGTGGCCAGACGGAAACCGTTTTGCAACAGCTTGTCGGCGAACACCACGGTTTCTTTCAATCCGCACTTACGGAACGACACGTTGATCAGCTTGGAGATTTCCTTCTTCTTCAACGCCTTGTTGATGTTGGAGAAGGGAAGGCCCTTAGGCAAAATTTCGGACAGCAGTGCACGGCCTGCGGTGGTTTCCCACAGCTTGGTCGATGGCACAAACTCGCCGGTAGCTTTGTCTTTGGTGTACTCGGTCAGGCGGACGTTGATGCGAGCGGTCAGCTCGACCTGGCCTGCGTCAAACGCGCGTTGCACTTCACCGGTGTCGGAGAAGATCAGACCTTCGCCCTTGCCGTTTACACGGTCACGAGTGGTGTAGTACAGACCCAGCACCACGTCTTGCGATGGCACGATGGAGGGTTCGCCATTGGCGGGGAACAAGATGTTGTTCGATGCCAACATCAGTGTGCGGGCTTCCATCTGCGCTTCGACCGACAGTGGTACGTGTACAGCCATCTGGTCACCGTCGAAGTCGGCGTTGAATGCCGAGCAGACGAGCGGGTGCAGTTGGATAGCCTTGCCTTCGATCAGGATGGGCTCAAACGCCTGGATGCCCAAACGGTGCAGCGTAGGCGCACGGTTCAGCATGACCGGATGTTCTTTGATGACCTCTTCCAGGATGTCCCAGACCACTGGCGTGCCAGAT
>CANFZJ010000120.1 GCA_947451445.1 Comamonadaceae bacterium | reverse complement strand
GGCATCCAGGCCGTCAAGGGCGTGGACTTTGAAGTCCGCGAAGGCGAGCTGGTCAGCCTGATCGGCTCCAACGGCGCAGGCAAGACCACCACCATGAAAGCCGTCACCGGCACGCTGCCCATTGGCGACGGCGACATCCAGTACCTGGGCGAAAGCATCAAAGGGCAGGGCGCGTGGGACTTGGTTAAAAAAGGCTTGGTCATGGTCCCCGAAGGCCGTGGCGTGTTCACCCGCATGACCATCACCGAAAACCTGCAAATGGGCGCCTACATCCGCGACGACAAGGCAGGCATCCTGGCCGATATCGAAAAGATGTTCAACCTGTTCCCCCGCCTGCGCGAACGCAAGGACCAGCTGGCCGGCACCATGTCCGGCGGTGAGCAGCAAATGCTGGCCATGGGCCGCGCGCTGATGAGCCGTCCCAAGGTGCTGCTGCTGGACGAGCCGTCCATGGGCCTGTCGCCCATCATGGTGGACAAGATCTTTGAAGTGGTCAAAGACGTGTATGCCCAGGGCGTCACCGTGCTGCTGGTCGAGCAAAACGCCAGCCGCGCGCTCGGCATTGCCGACCGGGGCTACGTGATGGAGTCCGGCATCGTCACCATGAGCGGCGACGCCAAAACCATGCTGAGCGACCCTAAAGTGCGCGCCGCCTACCTGGGCGAGTAAACACCAGGTCGGGCCATGCCCGCTCTGCAAAAAAGATAGCACCTGGCGCATATTCCCTATGCGCCAGGTGCTTTTTTTATGCTTGAACCGGTCACGACCCAGCAGCCGAGAATGGCGGGGCGGGGCGCGTAAATCATCTTATGGATAAAAAAGGCCTCCACCGCCCATTCCACCTACACTGCCCGCTATGAATACTGTAGTAGCCAGCCCCGGCACCTTCCGCTTCCTCCACGCCGCCGATCTGCACATCGACAGCCCGCTGCGTGGCCTAAGCCGCTATGCCGGGGCGCCGGTGGAGCGCCTGCGCAACGCCACCCGCCGGGCGCTGGAGAATCTGGTCGATCTGGCGCTGGCCGAGCAAGTTCACTTCGTGTTGCTGGCTGGTGACCTGTACGACCGTGACTGGCAAGACTTCCACACGGGCCTGTTCTTCCGCGCCCAAATGGTGCGCCTGGGCCGGGCCCACATCCAGGTCTTCATCGTGCAGGGCAACCACGACGCCCAGGGCACCATCACCCGCGAGCTGGTGCTGCCCGACAACGTCAAAGTTTTTTCCAGCCGCAAGGCCGAAACCGTGCACATCGAAGCGCTGGGCGTCGCCATCCACGGCCACAGCTTTCCGCAGCGCGAGGTCCCCGAAGACCTGGTGCCGCATTACCCCCTCGCCGTGCCGGGCCGGTTCAACATCGGCCTGTTGCACACCAGCCTGACCGGGGCCAGCGGCCACGACACCTACGCCCCCACCGACATCGCCACGCTTAAAACCCGGGGTTACGACTACTGGGCGCTGGGCCATGTGCACACCCGCGCGGTGGAGTGCGAGTCGCCCCGCGTCGTCTTCCCCGGCAACCTGCAGGGCCGCCACGCCAATGAAACCGGTCCCAAGGGCTGCGAACTGGTCAGCGTGCTCAACGGCCAGATGGATGCCCGCTTTGTCGCGCTCGACGTGGTGCGTTGGCAGCAAATTACCGTGCCCTTGGACGGGGTGGACAGCCTGGCCCAGGCCAGCCAAGCCATCACCGCCGCCTTGGCACACGCTACGGCGGGCGCGGGCGACCTCCTGCACGCCCTTCGCGTCCACCTCACGGGCCGCACCGTGCTGCACACTGCCGAGGCCGAGCAACCCGGCACGCTGGAGGCTGCAGTTCACGCGGCCGCGCAAGACGTGACCGGGGCCGAGCTGTGGATCGAGCAGGTACAGCTGCAGCTCAGCTCGCCGATTGACCGCGCCGCCTTGGCCCAGGGCGACGATGCCGTGGCCGAGCTGCTGCGCCTGGTGGATAGCCTGGCAGCCGACCCCGCCGCGCTGGCTGCCTGGACTGCGCAGGCCTGTGGCGACGTGCTGCACAAGCTGCCTGTCGAGGCCAAGGGGGAGGGCCACTGGGCCGACCCCGCCACCCTGAAAGCCCTGCTGATGGATGCCGAATCCACCCTGCTGGCCCGTTTGGGGAGTGCTGCATGAAGCTGCAAAAACTGTACTTGACGGCCTTCGGCCCGTTCACCGACAAGCTGCTGGACTTTAGCGCCAGCCCGGCCCACCCATCGACAAACATCCACCTGGTTTTTGGCCCTAACGAAGCTGGTAAATCCTCCGCCCTGCGGGCCATGGCCGACCTGCGCTTTGGTATCCCGGCGCGTAGCACCGACAACTTTGTGCACGACAACCCCAAGCTGTTGATTTCTGCCGTGTTGGAAGGACCCGACGGCCAGCCGGTCGCCGTGGCGCGGCGCAAAAAGAACAAGGACGCACTCACCGCCGCAGACCCCGCCACCGGCCTGCCCCTGGCCACACCCGTGTCGGCTGCGGTGGCCCAGGCCCTCACCGGCGGCATGGACCGCGCCGCTTTTGAGCGCAGCTTCGGCCTGGACCACGCCCGCCTGCGCAAAGGCGGCGAAGAACTGCTCAAAGGCGAGGGCGAGTTGGGAGCCGCCCTATTCGAAGCCAGCGCCGGGCTGCAAGGCATCAAAACCCTGCTGGCCAAGCTGCAGGACGATGCCCGCAAATTCCTGCTGCCCAGCGCCCAGGCCGTCATTCCCGAGTCCAAACGGCTCATCGACGAATACAAAACCCAGTCCAAAGCCGCACTCACCCGCCCCGCCGAATGGAAAGACCGCCAACGCGCGGTGGACACCGCCACCGACCAGTGCGCCGCCCTGCAAGACCAACTGACTGCCCAGCGCAAGCGCATCCACACCCTGACCGAGTTGCGCGCAGTGCTACCTTTATTGCAGCAGCTTGCGCAGGTGGAATATGCGTTAGAGGCACAAAACACTGTTAATTTATTGCCACCTGAAGCCCGCGACCACCGCCTGGCCGCCCAGCACAACCTGCATGCCGCCACCGCCCAAGCCGATGCCGCCCAGGCCGAACAAGCCGATGCAGCCCGGGCCCAGTCTGCGCTACAGCTGGAGCCCGTGCTGGTCGCCCACGCCCCGGCCATTGAGCGTGTGGTGCAGGCCTGCGCACTGGTCCGTCAGCAGCGCGCTGAACAGGTACGGCTGCAAGCCCAGGCCGGGCAGGGCGCTGCCACCCTGGCTGACATGGCCCGCCGCATCCACCCCGACGCAGACTTGGCCGCTCTGCTGGCCGCCGCGCCCGGTCCCGCCGACCGCGTGGCGCTGGACGAGCTGTTGGAAGCCGTGGCCCGCCACACCCAGGCGCTGACCCAGCAAAAAGAACAATCGGCGAAGCTGGATGCACAGCTTGCCCAGGCGCCCGATGGCGAAAGTTTCAGCATCGCCCCGGCGCTGCTGGCCGCCGTAGATGGCGCCTTGCAGCAAGCCCTGGCTCTGGGCGACACCCCCCAGCGCCAGGCCGAGGCGCAGCGCGAGATCGACGCGCTAGACCAGCGCCTGCAGCACGCCCTGGCCGATTTACGGTTACCCACCGCCGCCGCCCTGCTAGCCGCACGCCCTCTGCTGCAGGCCGACATTGCCCAGGCCGAAAAGGCCCAGGCAGACCACGCAACCCAAGCCGAGGCACTGCGCAAGGAAGATGCCGACCTGCAACGCGACATCCGCACCCAGCAGCAGCGCCAGCAACAGCTTGCCGCTGTGGGCGAAGTCGTCACCGCCCAGAGTCTGCACGCCGCACGGTGGCAGCGCGATGCCCGTTGGCTGGACGTGAAACAGGGCTACAACCCGGCTACCCTGGCCGCCTTCGAGCCCACCCAGACCGAGGCCGACCGCCAGGCCGATCTGCTGCGCGAGGGCGCCGAGCGCGCCGCCCAGGCCGCCGAGTGCGCCCAGCGCCTCACTGACGCCGACACCCACCGCAGCGCTATCGCCCAGCAGCTGGCCGACAGCACGGCCCATGCCGCCAGCCAGCACAGGGACTGGTTCCAGACCCTGGCCGATGCCAACCTGCCCCCGCACCCACCCGCCGCCCTGCGCGAATGGCAGGCGCTGCGTGCAACCGCTGTGGAACTAGGCGAACGCCGCAGCCAGCTCCAGCGTGCGCAGGCCGATGCCGCCGTGGCCGTGCACACCCGCACCCAAGCACTCGCCCAAGCCCTGCAAGCCGCCGGGTGCCCGTGGGTGGACCTGTCCCAGGCCAGCACCTGGCTACGTGCGGCCCAGGATGCTGCCGCCCAAGCCCGCGCAGAGGCTTATCAGCGGGCTACCCAGCAGGCCGAGCAGGCCACTGTTCAGCGCCAGATGGCCGAGCACCAGGCCGCCTTGGCCGCTGCCCTGGCCGCGCAAACCGCCTGGACCAGCCGCCTGTTTTTGCCCGCAGCCGCTAGCGCCACCGCGACCAAAGCCCGGCTGGCCGAGCTGGCTGCGCTGGAGTCCGCCTACGCCGCCCAGACCCACCGCAGCGAGGCCATCGCCCAGCACCAGGCCCGAGCCGATGATGCCCAAGTCCAGGCCCAGGCGCTGGCGGCTTTGCTGGATGAACCCGCAGTGCAGCAGGTGGACGACTTTGCCGACCGCCTTGGCGCTCGCCTGCTCCGTGCCCAGACCCACGCCGCGCAAGCTGTAGACGTGGCGCGCCGCCTCACGCTGGCCCAGCAGCAGTTCACAGCCGCCCAGCAGCGCATCACCGCCAGCCATGCCAGCCTGCACACCCTGTGCACGGCCGCCAGGGTAGACAGCCCGGCCGAACTGCCTGAAGCCGAAGAGCGTTCCACCGCCCAGCGCGCACTGCACGACAAAGTACGTGAACTGGATGGACAACTGCGCCGCTCCACGGCCCGCCCGCTGGCCGCGTTGCGCACCGAGCTGGCCGGGCGCGACGTGGTGGACATGGAGGCCGAACTTGCCACACTGGATACCCAGGTGACCCAGCTGGAGACGGCCGTCGGCACCGCCAGCGCTGCCGTCCACACCGCCCGCCAGACGTTGGAGGCCATCGACACCTCGGCGGCGGCAGCCGAAGCCCGTGAGCACATGGAGTCCGCCGTGGCCCGCCTGCGCGCCGCCATCCCACCGTGGATGCAGCTGAGGCTGGCCGACAGCCTGCTGCAAGAAGCCTTGAAGCGCTTTCGCGAACGCGCCCAGGCCCCGATGGTGCGGCTGGCCTCCGAATACTTTGGATTGATGACCGGGGGCCGTTACCCCAAGCTGGTGGTCGATGCCTCCGCCGAGCGCCCGGTGCTGCAGGCCGAAGGCGCGGATGGCCGCGTGATCGGCATCGAGGCCATGAGCGAGGGCACCACCGACCAACTCTACCTGGCCCTGCGCCTTGCTGCGTTGGAATTGCAACGTGGCAACGGCCCGGCCATGCCCCTGGTGCTGGACGACGTGCTGATGACCAGCGACGACACCCGCGCCACCCACATCTTCCAGGCCCTGGCCCGCTTCGCCCAGGGGGGGCAGGTGCTGCTCTTTACCCACCACCAGCACTTGGTGCAGGTAGCCCAGACGGCGCTCCCCCGTGATGGGCTGGTGGTGCACTATCTCTGATGTGCTAGCGTGTTGGGTGTGTGTTTGCGAACAGAAATGCATTCAATTTCGCAGTTAAAAGCGGTTGCCTGTATTTTTTATTTTGTTTAAAAATGTAGCTGTTGTTTTAAGTGTGGCGCTGCATTTGCGCTGCGCGAAAGAAGTAGATCTGCCAAGTCATTTTTCAAGAAGGCAACGTTGATGAAAAAAATCTCACTCATGCGTCCTGGTGTTGCCCTTATGCAGCGCATGCAGTTACCAGCCAAATTGCTCATGTTGTCCATGATGCTGGTTGTGCCCTTGATTGTGGTTTGCAGCCAGCTGCTGATGCGCATTCAAGATGATGTGACCTTTGTGCGGGCCGAAACCAATGGCGTGCAACTCCTGGCACCGGCCTACCAGTTGATGAGCGAACTGCAAACCCACCGTGGACAAACCAATTTACTTCTGTCTGGTAACAATGCGGTTGCACCTGCTTTGGATGCCACAGGTGAACGTCTGAACAAGGCAACCCAAGTGTTGAATGACGCCGTGCAGGCACAAGGCGGGTTGGCGCTGGGCCCCACTTGGAATGATTTTCAGCAGCGGCTTGCGCGTTTACCAGCAACCCGCAAGGCTACAGCGGACCAGAGTTTCTCCGAACATACTTTGTTGGTGGCCGATCTGCGCCGTTTTATCTATTTGGTGGGTAATAACGCGAACTTGATTTTTGATCCGGACGCGCTCACTTATTTGTTGATAGATATGGCTGTTTCGCGTATTGGTGCCTGGACCGAGCAGCTTGGGCAGTTGCGTGGGGTAGGGGCGCGGTTTATTCAGCAAGTGGAGCCTGATGGGGTGACGGCCGGTCGTTTGCAGGCCCTCTCTGACGAGTTGGATCGCAATGTGCAGGATCTGAAGTTTTCGTTTTCCCTGATCGCAGCAGGCGGCGGGGCGAAGTTGTCAGACGAAGCAACGCTGAGTGAAAGCGTCGCTTATTTGGCTACGGCAAGGCAGCTGTTGGCTCACCAGTCTGGCGGCGATCCGGTGGATCCGCGGGGCTACTTTGCGGCAGGTACCAAAGCCATTGAAGCGGTGGTGGGCCTTAACGCTGCTGTGATCAAAATAGTGGACGATCGTTTGCAAGAGCGCTTGCGTAGTTTGCTCATGCAGCGCTTAGGTGTGTTCACGTTGACTGTTGTTGGATTTTCACTTTTAGGCTATGTGCTGTTGGCGTTCTACATCGGCTTTGTGCGTAGTCTGCGTTCCATGATCGACACGATGCAAGGCGTAGCGGCTGGTGATCTGCGAACGCAGGTCCGTATGCCGGGCCGTGATGAAATTGCGTTGTTTTCACAGATGTTGAACAGCATGACACAAACGCTGTCTACGATGGTGGCCGATGTGCGTTCCAATGCCGCGCTGGTCGCGCATGCGGGGGGCAGCATGGCGCAGGGGAGCAAAAGATTAGCTGACCGTACCGAACAGCAAGCCGCCAATTTAGAGCAAACCTCGGCCAGCGTTCAGGAATTGTCGGGCAATGTGACGCAATATGTGCAAAACGTACAGCATGCTAATGAGCGCGCAACCCAGGTCCGCGATGCGGCGGATGCTGGCGCACAAGCTATGCATCGGGCGGTGGCATCGGTGGAAAGCGTCCAGCAAAGCACGTCCAAGATGGACGAAATCATTGGTGTGATTGATGGATTGGCATTTCAGACGAACATTTTGGCGTTGAATGCCGCAGTGGAGGCCGCGCGTGCGGGAGAGCAGGGGCGGGGCTTTGCGGTAGTGGCGTCCGAGGTTCGCTCGCTTGCGCAGCGATCGGCAGCATCGGCAAAAGAGATTCGTAACCTTATTCAAACCTCGTCGCAGCAGGTCGGACAGAGTGTGGCCTTGATCCAGGGGGCGGGCAAACACATCGGACTGGTGGCCAAAGGCATCCACGATGTGGCTTCTGGCATGAATGAAATATCGTCTCTCAGCCTGCGCCAAAGCCAAAGCTTGGCCGAAGTGACGGCGGCTATCCAGCAGTTAGACCAAATTACCCAAGACAATGCGCAACTGGTCGAGGCTACGGTGGCGGATGTTTTGCAAGTCGAGGCCCGTTCTGGCACTTTGTCCCAAACGGTGTCTAATTTCAAGCTCAACCAGGGTACTGCGGATGAGGCTATGAACCTGGTCTACGCGGCCATGGATGGGCCTGATTCCGAGACGCGTGAAGAGTTTTTGCGCCGTGTGAACAACCCGGAAAACCATTTCTGGGATCGGGATATGTACCTGTTCGTGTTGACGGCCGAAGGGGTCTATCGTGCTTTTGGCGGTGATCCTGTCAAAGTAGGAACAACCGTTTCAAACACCGGCTTGGTGAACAAAATCGTGGCACAAGCAAACCTTGGTCCTGGATGGGTGGAGTATTCCATTGTCAACCCCACTACAGGCATCGAACAGTCAAAGATGTCTTACGTGGCCCAGTTGCACGGACTGTATTTGGGCTGCGGGGTTTACAAGTCTTTGTTAGCGTAAATGGTGCCGTGGTTTGCCATAAAAAAGAGCAATTGGCACAGTGTCCAATTGCTCTTTTTAAATGTCAAACCGTATCAGACTAGCTCACCCATCTGGCTTTGTAAGTAGTTCTGAATGCCCACTTTACCTAGCAGATCAATCTGGGTTTCCAGGAAGTCGATGTGCTCTTCGGTGTCGTCCAGGATGCCTTGCAGCAGGTCACGGGACACGTAGTCGCGCACGCTTTCGCAGTGGGCAATGCCGTCCTTGATGGTGGCTTGGGCACCTTGCTCGGCCTTCAGGTCGCAGGCCAGGCATTCGGGTACGTCTTCACCGACCAGAATCTTGGCCAGGT
>CANFZJ010000119.1 GCA_947451445.1 Comamonadaceae bacterium | reverse complement strand
GGCCTGTGCACCCATGAAAAAGTGCATCTGTGCGACGGCCTGGTGATGGACCACGTCATCGAGTGCCCCAAGCACAACGGCCGTTTCGACATCCGCGACGGCCGGGCCCTGGGCGCCCCGGTGTGCATCAATTTGAAGACCTACCCGGCCAAGACGGAGGGCGGGGTGGTGTTTATCCAGCCGGAGTGACAGGCGTGTTTGCTATGTAAAGCATAGCTATTAGCGCCGGTGGAATATGCGCTGGAGGCTTATTTCTTATAAATCGCCGTCCACGTCTCCCGCAGCCAGGCGGCGCAGGCCAGGTTGTTGTCCCAGATCGAATAGCGGCCACCGCCGCCGTAGTCGGGGAAGGGGATGAACTCGCAGCTGATGCGTTGCGGCGCGCGCTCGGGGTGGGCCTGCATCCAGGCCAGCAGACCGCGTACCGCCTGCTTCCACGGCTCCAGGGCTTCGGCCTGCCAGGCGCTGTGGAAAGTGCCGATGGGCGGTTGGATGAAGGGGTACTGCACGGCGCGGCCGGGCAGGCCGGGGGCGCGTTCCATGGCCTGGTTGTGCGGCACGCTGGTGGCGACGCTGCGGGTGTGGGCGTGCACCACCCAACCCGATTCCAGCCACCGCTGGTACAGGGCCAGCACCTCGGCGTGGCCGCCGTCGGGGGCGTTCTGCAGGCCGCTCAGGGCCAGCTCCTGCGGGTTGTTGATCTTGAAGATCTGGTGCGAATGGTCCAGCGTGATGCGCAGCGGCACGTGGCTGCGCGCCAGCAGCTCGGCCACGCGGGCTACGCGGTGGAACTGCTCGTTCCACATGTCGATGTGCACCTCCAGGCTGGGCAGGCACTGGGCCTTGGTTCCGTGTTCCATGGCGTCCAGAAAGAAGTCGGCCACCTGTTGGTCGCTCAGGGCAGTGCCGTCGGCATGGCGGGCAAACAGCTGCATGTTGAACAGATGGGCACCGAACTTGCCGCCGGTGGCGGCGCACCAGCGCATGCGCTCTTCGTCGCGCCCGGCGCAGAAGATGCCGCCGAACACGCCGATGGGCACGCCGTATTCGGCCACCAGGTCGAAGTAGGGGGCCAGGTCTTCTACGGGGTTGTGGTTTTTCTCGATGTAGTCGAACGCGCCGCTGTCGCGGATCCATTGGAAGCGGGTGCGCGGGTCGGGCGTGGGCAGGCCGTCGTGCTGCAGCACACCGTCGATATTGATGCCTACCAATGGCACACCCCCAGGCTCCACGCTGCGCGTTTGCGCCAACCCCCTTGCAGGGGGCGAACCCAGTGGCCCGGCAGAGCCGGTTCCACGGGTTCCTGGGCCGGAAGCTGCTGTACTCGAAGAAGAGGCGGTGTTAGCGGGCATTGCTGAGAAACGCTTTCAATTTGGTGGCCGGGTCGGCCAGTGCTTCGGCGCTGGCGGTCACGCCCTTTTCCACCAGGGTGCGGGCCAGCTTCAGGTCTTTGGCGACGCGGCTGGTTTCGCCCCAGCCGCAGGCACCGACCAGTGTGTCGCTGGCGTCCAGGTAGAAGATCAGCAGGCCGTCGCCATCTAGCGCGCGGGTGGCGCTGTGGGTGGCCAGGGCGGGTTCGCCCGCCACCTGCAGCTGGTAGTGGTACTGGTCGGACCAGAACCAGGGAAACGCGGTGTAGGCCACCAAGTTGCCGTCTATGCCGCCCAGCATGTTCTGTGCGGCGATGGCGGCCTGGGTTTCGGCGTTGTGCCAGGTTTCTTGCCGTACCAGCTGGCCGGACAGCACGCTGGGGAATTCGGCCACGTCGCCGGCTGCAAATATGCCGGGCAGGCTGGTTTGCAGCTGGGCGTTGACGCAGATGCCGCGCCCCACGGCCAGGCCCGCAGCGCCGGGCAGTGCCAGGTCGGGGACGATGCCGATGCCTGCCAGCACGGTGTCCGCAACGATCTGCGTGCCGTCGGCCAGGGCCATGCACAGGCCCTCGGCCGTGCGCGCAATGCTGTGCGGGCTGGCCCCCAGCAGCACGCGCACGCCCTGGGCGCGGTGCAGCGCCAGGGCGCGTTCGGCCACGGGCTCGGGCACGGCGCGGCCCATCAGGCGGGGGGCACCTTCGACCAGCGTGACCTCGCAGCCTAGTTTGCGTGCCGAGGCGGCCACTTCCAGCCCGATGAAGCCGCCGCCGACCACCAGCAGGCGGTGGCCGGGCACCAGGCGGCTGCCCAGCGTGGCGGCATCCATCAGGTTGCGCAGGGTCAGCACTTCGGGCAGGTCGCCACCGGGGATGCTCAGTGTGCGCACCTTGCCGCCGGTGGCCAGTAGCAGCGACTGGTAGCCCAGCGTCTGGCCGCCGCTGAGGGTGATGCTGCGGCTGGCGGGGTGCAGGGCGGTCACCTGCGCGACATGGCGGGTGATGTGCAGGCTGGCCCAGTCGTCGGCCGAGTGCAGCGCACATTCCGCAGCCTGTTTGCCACCGGTCAGCAGGTCTTTGGACAGGGGCGGGCGCTCGTAGGGAGCATGCGGCTCGTCGCCCACCAAGTGGATAGGGCCCAGCCAGCCAGCAGTGCGCAGCGCCTGGGCGGCGCGGCCACCGCAATGGCCCGCGCCCACTATGACCATAGACGTACTATCGGGGGTTTGCATGGGGAGCTGTTTCCTTGAATTTGAGGTTGAATTATAGGAAGCAACTCTGTTAAAAAGATAAAAAATTTCTATTTAATTTTATTTGTAAAAATATTTTCTTTGTTTGAGTTTAAGATTTCGATACTAAAAAATTGCGAGCACCATGCCTGTTGACAAGAACCCCAAACCCAGTGTGGACCAGCTGATCAAGCGCATCACCGGCGAGTACGACGCCCTGAGCAAGCAGCTCAAGGTGATTGCCCGCCACGTAGAGCAGCACCGCCACCACATCGGGCTGGACGGCATCCAGCAGGTGGCGCAGCAGTGTGGCGTGCAGCCGTCGGCGGTGGTGCGGTTTGCCAAGCATTTCGGGTTTTCGGGGTTCTCCGAGCTGCAGGCCATCTTCCGTGAAGGGCTGTCGCGCCAGATCGCCCCGGCGCGCAACTACAAAACCCGCATCCGTGACGTGATCGAGTCGGGCGCGGGCAGCCTGTCCAGCGTGGAGATTGCCCACGAATTCATGGCCGGCAGCATCGCGGGCATGCAAGAGCTGCAAACCAGCCTGCACGGCCCCACTTTCAAAAAGGCCGTGGACCTGCTGGCCGAGGCCGACTGCATCTGGATCGCTGCGTCGCGCCGCTCGTTTCCCGTGGCGGTGTACCTGGACTACGCGCTGCAGCACACCGACAAACGCGTGGGCTTGGTGGCGGGCCTGGGCAGCATGCACCTGGGGCAGATGCGCTCGGTGCGCAAGGGGGACGTGATGCTGGCGATTTCGTTCTCCCCCTACGCCGAGGAAACCATCGGCGTGGCCAAAATGGCGGTGGAGCGCGGCGCGCGGCTGATCGCCATCACCGACAGCCGCATGAGCCCGCTGGCCAAGCTGGCCCAGGTGACGCTGGTGGTGCAAGACAACTCCACCTTCGGCTTTCGTTCGCTCAACAGCACCATGGGCCTGGCGCAAAGCCTGTTCATCGCCTTGGCCTACATGCTGGAGCTGCCTTACCAGACGACGACGCCTGGTAAGGATGTTTGATATTTGACTAAATAAGCCTCTAGCGCACGCTGTATGTGCGCTGATAGCTATTTATTTAATAGCGGTGCACTGCTGGGCAGGTAGGGCTGGCTGGGCAGGTTTTCGGCGCAGAACAGCCTGAATTCATTCGGCCCGGCGGGCGGTTGCTGGTCTAGCCAACGGTTTTCAAACAGCAGGTGCTGCATGCCGGACAGCACCTGGCCGTCGGGGTCTTGGTCTATCACCAGGTCCATCGCGCCTTGCTGCAGCCACTGGCGGTGTTCGTCCGACAGCTCATGCCCTATCCACGCCACGCTGCCGCTGCAGCCATGGCGCTGCAGTGCGCGGTGGATGCCGAGGGAGCCCGCGCCGCTGTGGTAAATGCCGGCCAGCGGGCCTTGCTGCAGGGCTGCGTCCACGGCCTGGAAGAGCTGGTCGGGGTCGTCCCGGCAGGGCAGGGCGGGGCTGCACTCCAGGGCGGGGTACTTTTGCTGTAGTGCATCCAGAAACCCGGCGCTGCGGTCCCGGTGGGCGCGAAAGCGCAGGTCGTTGGTCAGCAGCAGTACGCGTGGTGATGGGCCCGGCTGGCGCAGCAGGCGGCCCATGAAGTGCCCGGCCGTGCGGCCCGCGTGCAGGTTGTCGATGCCTGCGTAGTGCAGGCGCAACACGTCGCTGATGTCGCTCATCATGGTCACCACCGGCACGCCTTGCTGGCTGACTTGCTGCACGGCGGCGCGTAAGAGCGGGGTGTCGTGCACGGCCACCAGCAGGCCGTGGCGCGGGTGGGGTGGCTGGCGGATCAGGGCGGCGGTGCGGGCATCGTCCTCTGGCGCAAAGCTGTGGCGGTGCACCACGATGCGGCGGTCCAGCAGCTGGGTGAAGCGGGTCAGTGCCAGCTCCAGCCGCTGGAAGAACGGCGTCTGGCTGCGCGCCAGCACCACGTCCAGCCGGGTCAGGCTGCGGTGCGGCTCGGGCAGCAGGCGGGGCACGGCCAGTTGCTGGGCCGCGCGCAACACTTTGTCCCGCGTGGCTTGCGACACGCTGCCCCGGTCGTTCAGCACCCGGTTGACGGTGGCCGGGCTGACCTGGGCCTGGGCGGCAATATCGACGAAACGGGCGCTGGACTTTTTGCGGGGTGGCGGAATGGCGAGCATCCCTGCACTGTAGGGCACTTCTATAAATTCAATTGTCGGGCGCATAGCTTCGTTGCGCGGTGCTCGAAATCCTCATGCACTGAAGTGCACTCCGGTGTTCTGCGCTCCGGGCGCCTCACTCTGCATCCCGAAAATTGTATTTCTAGAAGCGCCCTGTAGAGCAGGCGATCAGGCGGGTTGGGCCTGGCGTTCAGCGGCGACGGCCTGGGTCAGGTAGTCCATGCTGGCGGCCAGTTGCTGTTCGATATCGGTGGCGGCAGCGATGGCTTCGGCGAAGGGCTCGAACGACACATAACCCTGGTAACCCGCGTTCAGCAGGGTGGCCAGCTGGGCGGCGTTGCCCAGTCGGTCGGCGGCGCCTACCAGCACGCGGTGGCCGTCGCGCATTTGCGCCGGGGTGATGGCCGTGTCTTCCACGCCGGAGATGTGGACCAGGCCGGTCAGTGCGGGGAAGAACTGGTCTTCGCCCGCCAGGTGGTGGTGGAAGGTGTCGTGCACCAGTTTGAAGGTGTTGCCGCCGTCGATCTGTTGGATCGCGCGCACGGCTTGCGACTTGCGGCGCACCGCGCATTCCTCAAAACCCAGTGGCTCTACCAGGCCGACCAGGCCTGCGTTGTCCAGCAGGGGTTTGAGTTGGGTCAGTGCGTGCACCAGGTCGTTGTGGCGCTGGTCGGCGCTGCGTTTGTCGCGCAGGTCGTTGGTGGGGCAGAGCACCAGGGCTTCGGCACCGCAGGCCACGGCGTAGGCGACCATGTCCTGGGCCTCGTGCAGGCGTTGGGCATCGAACTGCTCAAAGCGCTGCAGTGCGTTGATGGAGCGGATGGTCAGTCCCTGGGCGCGGGCGATGGCGCCAATGTCTTGGGCGGCGGCACCGTTGACCATTTCGGCCTCGGGCAGGTCGTTGCGGATTTCAATCGCTTGCACGCCCAGGCGTTGGACCAGGGTGGCGAATGCGGCAAACGGAATGCGCGGGGCGCTGATGCGGTTGATGGAAAAGGGGATGCGGGTGGCCATGGTTGTCTCCGAGAGGGTAGTGGGGTGGTTCGCCACTGTAGGCAAGGTGGCCGTTGTGCGGGCTACCTTTTTTGACCATTTTTGGTCAAAAACTAGGGTTTACCTTGAAATGAAATTCGATTTTTAAATTTTTTAGAAAATTATTTTCGGAAATGAAAAATCGCCGTATAGTTCTGCCTGCGGTCACCCGGCTCCCCGGGAATTAATAGTTATTTTTGGAATTTTTATGAAAAACGTTGCTGTCTTTGGCGCTGGCCGTATCGGTCGCATCCATTCCTCCAATCTTGCCGCCCTGCCCGGTGTCAAGCTGAAGTATGTGTTTGATCCCGTGCCTGCTGCTGCCAGCGATCTGGCGCAAAAGTACGGTGCCGAGGTGTCTTCCATCGAGGCCGTGCTGGCCGACAAGAGCGTGGACGCCGTCGCCATCTGCTCGTCTACCGACACCCACAGTGACCTGATCACCCGCGCCGCCGCTGCGGGCAAGCACATCTTCTGTGAAAAGCCTGTGGATTTGTCGGTGCCGCGCGCCCAGGCCTGTGCCGATGCGGTCAAGGCAGCGGGTGTGGCCTGCATGATCGGGTTTCAGCGCCGGTTTGACCCCACCTTTAACGACGCCAGCCGCCGCCTGGCCGCCGGTGACATCGGCAATGCCGAAATGCTGGTCATCACCAGCCGCGACCCTGGCGCACCGCCGGTGGAGTACATCAAGGCTTCCGGCGGTATCTTTCGCGACATGCTGATCCACGACCTGGACGTGTTCCGCTGGATTCTGTGCGCCGACGGCGACGAAGCCGCCTGGCTCAGTGCCACCGGCTCGGTGCTGACCGACCCGGCCATCGCTGCCGCAGGGGACGTGGACAGCACGGCCGTCACCATCCGTACCCGCAAGGGCCGCTTGTGCCAGATCAACACCAGCCGCCGCGCCGCCTACGGTTACGACCAGCGCTTCGAGGTGCTGGGTTCGGGCGGTTTGCTGCAGTGCGGCAACCACACCCCGACCGAAGTGGTGCAGTGGGACGCCCAGGGCATCCGCGCCGACAAGCCCGAGGCCTTCTTTCTGCAGCGCTACGCCGCCGCCTACCGGTTGGAGATGGAGCACTTCTTTGACTGTCTGCAGACCGGCAAGCCGTTCAAAACCACGGTGGCCGACGGCGTGGCCGCGCAAAAGTTGGCCGATGCCGCTTCCGAGAGCTGCAAGAGCGGTTTGCCCATCACGTTTTAAGCCAAGGCCCGCATGACGACAACTTCACAACCATTGCAACCATTGCGCATTGGTATCGCCGGTTTGGGCCGCCTGGGCCAACGGCATGCAGAGGCTCTGGCTTTTCGTACCCGCCACTGCACCCTGGTGGCAGCCTGTAGCCCGGTCGCCAGCGAGCGGGCCTTTGCGGCAGAGCAACTGGGCGTGGGCCGCCTGTATGAAGACTTTGATGCCTTTTTGCAAGACCCGGACATCGACGCGGTGGTGCTGGTTACGCCCACGTCGCTACACGCCAACCAGGCCATCGCGGCCTTGCAGGCGGGCAAGCATGTGTTTGTGGAAAAGCCACTGGCGCTGAACCTGGCCGACTGCGAACGCGTGCTGGCCGTGGCCGAAAAGCACCCGGCGCAGGTGGCGATGGTGGGCTTTGTGCGGCGTTTTGACCCCAGCTACGTCACGGCCCAGACCAGCGTGGCCGCAGGCGAGATCGGCAAGCCGTTTCTGGTGCGCAGCCAAACCTGTGACCAAAACGATCCCGAAGGCTTCTTTGTGCGGTTTGCGCCCACCTCGGGCGGCATCTTCATGGACTGCAGCGTGCACGACATCGACCTGGCGCGCTGGATGTTGGGCCGCCCCAAGGCCTTGCGCGCCTTTGCCACCGGCACCAACGCGTTGCACCCGGCCCTGGCCGAGTTTGGCGACGTGGACAACGGCTTGGCGGTGGTCGAATTTGAAGGCGGCGCCAAGGCCGTGCTGTACGCCTCGCGCACCATGGCGCATGGCCATGAAACCAGCACCGAAATCATCGGCACCGCAGGCAAGCTGCTGGTAGGTGAGCACGCCGCCCGCGACCGGGTGGTGCGCAGCGACGGCCAGGGCGTGCGCCATGCCGTGGTGGGCGACTTCTACGAACGCTTTGAGGCCGCTTTTGCGGCTGAGATGGCCGCCTTTGTGGCCGCCTGCCGGGGTGTGCAGCCCTTGACGCTAACGCTGTCTGACGCGTTGGAAGCCACCCGCATTGGGCTGGCCATCACCCGGTCGCTGCACAGCGGCATGCCCGAGGCGGTGTAAACATGGTCTAACGCCCGTGCGCGTGACCTCAGCGCACGGGTGGTTAATTTGCACGATTGGTTACAAAACAAAGGTATGCTTTGGAGATGGCGTTTCAACAGTTGAAACGCATTTTCAGCAACCGACCAATTAAGCGTTTTGCCCATGGAACTTCCCAGCAACCTCATTGCCAAACCTGTCGTGACGGTGTTGGTGGTAGACGACACGCCCGATAATTTGTCGTTGATGAGCTCGTTGCTGAAAGACCATTACAAGGTCAAGGTGGCCAACCATGGCGACAAGGGTTTGCGCATTGCCAATTCAGACACCCCGCCGGACCTGATCTTGCTGGACATCATGATGCCGGACATCGACGGCTACGAAGTCTGCCGTCAGCTCAAAGCCGAGCCCCGCACCCGG
>CANFZJ010000118.1 GCA_947451445.1 Comamonadaceae bacterium | reverse complement strand
ATCTGGTTCTTTGAAGAGCAAAAGCATTCGCTGGTGCTGATGGAGTACCTGCGCCGCTTCCGCCCCGAGCTGGTGCCCACCGAAGAAGAGCTGCACGATGTGCGCTTTGCGTTTGACCCAGCCCCGGCGCTGGAGACGCTGATGCTGCATTTTTGCGGCGAGATCCGCCTGAACCACTGGTACCGCCGGGCCAGCGAATGGCATTCCGAGCCGGTCATCAAAAACATCTACACCAAGCTCAGCCAGGACGAAGCCCGCCATGGCGGTGCCTACCTGCGCTACATGAAGCGCGCCATCGCCCAGACCGGTAACGATGCGCGCAGCGCGTTCACCAAGGTCGGCGTGCTGATGGCCAGTGCCCGCCGCACCGCGCAGGCGCTGCACCCGACCAATCTGCACGTCAACGAGAGCCTGTTTCCGCGCGACACCATCCAGAGCCGCCTGCCCAACCCCGAGTGGCTGGAGCACTGGCTGGACACGCAGATCAAGTTTGACGCAGTGTGGGAGGGCAAGGTGGTCGATCGCATCCTGCACAACCTGAGCCTGCTGATGGACCGCAGCTTCAAAACCGTGCAAGAGCTGAACCGCTACCGCAAGGAAATCAGCAAGGAGCTGGCCGCAACCGTGGTGCCGGTGGCCCCGGCAGCGGGTTAACCAGGGCCCGCCATGCCCGCGCAGGCGGGTAGGGCGAAGTGCTAAATCAAGGCTAAAAGCCGGTCCAGCTGCAGCTGCAGCTTCACCTCACGGTGCGGTACGTGGGCAATGATCTTGTAGAGCGGCAAATTGGTTTCACGCACGATCATCTCGCCCATGGGCATGCCGTCCTTGTTGAGAATGACCGCCACGCGCGGTGCCGTGGTGTTGGCGCTGCGCCGAACCACCACCCCTACCTCGCCGTTGGCCAGCCGCACATAGACCCCTGGTGAAAACACGCCCACCGCCTTGATGAGCGCGGCACCAGCCTCGTCCACATGCTTTTTCTCGTCGAAATAACAGGCCTGCATGGCGGCATTGGGCGGCATGGACAAGCGCCCGGCGCGCGGGGACAGGCGGGCAATAAAGGTGTCGGCGCGCTGGATCAGCCGCGCCAGGCGCAGGGCCGTGGTCTTTTCGCCCAGCGGACCGGGCGCACGGTCATGGTGGTGGCGCACCGCCAGCAGCCAGTCTTCGTCGTCCACGCCCATCGCCACCAGCATGCTGAAGGCTTTCTGCGCATGCTGCTCCACCGCCTCGATCTGCTTGGCCGTCAGCGCCTGGTTCTGCTGGGTCAGCTCGTCCTGCATGGCGGTCATGGCGATGTTCATGGTCAGCGCGGCCTTGCCCAGCGTGGCGTCCAGGTCGGTCGGCCAATTCAGCACTTCACGTGCGGCCAGGCTGCACACCACGTAGACCAGCATGGAATGGGTGGCGCTGTACATCTTCAGCTCAGAGGCGGACAAATGCATCAGCGCACACAGGGTGGCATCGGGGTGGTGCTCCACCAGGCTGTGCAGCTCGGTGTAGAGCTTGTCCAGCCGGGGCAAAAACTGCTCACCCTGCGGATCGCGCAGCAGGCCGTTGGCGCGGATTTGCAGCGCGGTCCAGTCGGGAATGGTGGAGCGCTCACGGGCGTCGGCCTTGTTCAAATCGGACGCCGCCAGCTGCATGTCTGCAATATCACCCAGCACGGTCTCCGAGTTCACCATTTCATACAACTTGCCCACGTAGGCGCGGTGGTTGTCGGCGGCATCCACGTCCACACACAGCGTCATGCCGCGCGAAGTCCAGTAAGTGATCTCGTCGCGGGAGGTAATGACGTAGCCCTTGCGGGCCAGCAGCACGCCGTTTTCATTGCGCAAGGCAAATGGCAGCGGCTGCCCCAGGCGCAGGGTGGTGGTGTTGACGGCAATGAGGTTCATGGTGACTGTATCGACTGGAGTGTGATCCCACTTAAACATCGCTTCAAGCCCTGCTAGCATTTGGCGATGAACGAATCTCCCGCTTTTTTTAAAAAGATCTGCCACCGCACCGACGCTCTGGCGCAGCTGGCCTCCCTGCCCCGCCCCTGGGTGTTTACCAATGGTGTATTCGATATTGTGCACCGTGGCCACGTGACCTACCTGGCCCAGGCCCGTGCGCTGGGCGGTAGCCTGGTGCTGGCGTTGAACAGCGATGCATCGGCCCGCCGCCTGGGCAAGGGCCCGGACCGCCCGCTGAACAACGAAACCGACCGGGCCGTGCTGATGGCCGCGCTGGAGTCCGTCAGCCTGGTCACCTGGTTCGATGAGAACACCCCGCTGGAGCTGATCTCCGAGCTGCGCCCCGACATTCTGGTCAAGGGCGGCGACTACGACATGCAAAAGCTGGCCGAGACGGCGGTGGTCGAATCCTACGGCGGCACAGCGCTGGCGATCCCGTTTGTCGATGGCTACTCCACCACCGCCCTGGTGCGCAAGATCCAGCAGCCGCATGCTGCTTAAATCTGCCTGGCGGGCGCTGCGCCAAGACCGGTTTTTGCAGATCCTGCTGCTGGCCTTGGTCAGCCTCAGCTTGGCATCCCACACCCCACTGCGCGCCTACCCTGGCCTGGTGGACTGGCCCACCATCGCCGCTTTAACCGGTTTGCTGGCCCTGACCCGGGGCGTGGAAACCAGCGGCGCGCTGCACCGCCTGGGCCACTGGCTGGTCGGCACCATGTCCAGCGAACGCACCGCCGCCCTGGGCCTGGTGACGGCCGCCGCCGCCCTCTCCACCGTGCTGACCAACGACGTGGCGCTGTTCGTCATCGTGCCGCTCACGCTGGGCATCTGCCGCATCACCCCCCTGCCGACCACCCGGCTGGTGGTGTTTGAAGCGCTGGCCGTCAATGCGGGCTCGGCGCTCACACCCATCGGCAACCCGCAAAACCTGTTTCTGTGGCAGCTGTCGGGCAGCAGCTTTGGCCAGTTTGTCTGGCACATGCTGCCGCTGGTGGCGGTGTTGATGCTGCTGCTGTGGGCCGCGACTGCACTGGCTTTTTCAGGCCGGCCGCTGCACACCCGTGAGCCCGAGGCCGGGCACGCCCTGCACCGGGGCTTGCTGGCAGTGGCGTTGGCGCTGTACCCGGTGTTTCTGCTGCTGACCGACCTGCACTACGCCCCCTGGGCGCTGCTGGCCGTGCTGCTGTGCCTGGGCGTGGTGCGCTGGCGGGTGCTGGCGCAGATCGACTGGGGTCTGCTGCTGGTGTTTGTGCTGATGTTCATCGACCTGCGCCTGCTGGCCGGGCTGGACGCCGTGCAGCAGGCCCTGCACAGCCTGGGCCTGGCGCAGCCCACGCACCTCTACTGGGCCGGTATCGCCGCCTCGCAAATCGTCAGCAACGTACCCGCCGCCATCGCCCTGGCCGAGTTCTCCCAAGACTGGAAGGTACTGGCCTACGCGGTCAACATCGGCGGCTTCGGGCTGATGGTCGGCTCACTGGCCAACCTGATCGCCCTGCGCATGGCGCCGGACAAACGGGCTTGGGTCAGCTTCCACGTCTGGTCACTGCCCTTTCTGGTGGCAGGGGCGGGCGTGGGATGGTGGCTCTTAGGACTTGGCTCCAAATAACTTGCCGAGCCCTTAGTCTTTCACGTAGCGGGGGGACCGCGGACCTGGCAGCAAGCCGCTGGCCAAGCGGACATTGGTTACCGCAGATACGGCATGCCCTGCGTCGCTCACGCTGCCGATGACTTGCCGGACGATGGCCGTAATCAGCATGCCTGCCAAGCCACCGCCGCTGTTTTGGCGATTTTCCGCGTCCGACGCACTGGCCCGCCCACTCCACAGCTCTGTGCCGGTGCGCACGTCTACCAGCTTGCCGGTAGCCGACACCACGGTCGTGCTGTCGACCACCATGAACTTGGTGCCGTACTGCTCCACCGTGATGTAGAGCACGGCGTCAGCCCCAAAAATTTCGCGCAACTTGGGCAGCGGCGTCTGGTGCATGTCGTCGGGGCTGGGCAGTCCGTTTTCCTTGAAGGTTTGGTCTACCACCGCAACCGGGAACACGTAGTAGCCCTTTTCAGCCAATGGCGCCGTTACCGTGGACATCACGCTGTAGCTGGCCAGCACATCCGGTGATTTGTTCAATGGCGGCAACACCAAAATGGACTGGGGTTTGCTGGCTCGAAAGGCGGTGTAGTCGTAACCGGGCTTGGGCGCGGCGCAGGCCGTCAGCAGCAGGGCCGCCAACAGCAGTGAAAGTCGAGAAAGAGTCTTGGACATTATTTTTTGGCTTGTTTGACCATCAGGTCCATATAGGTGGCGGCTTCCGGGAACAGAGTCTTCTCGGTCTCAAACAGCTGTACCGCCTGCGCAGGCTTGCCCGCCTGGAAGTACAGGTAGCCCAGGTGGGCGTAGTAGCCCGGCGGTGGCTTGCGGCTGGTGAGGTCGATCTTTTGGTAGTCGGCCTCCAACGCGGCGATTTGCGCCTCGACCGGTACTTTGCCGGGGTTGGCGTACTGGCCGTACACCTGCTCCTGATAGCTGCCCCATTGGTACAGGGTGGGTACTTTGGTGGCACAACCGGTGGTCAGCAGGGCCAAGCCCAGCAGGCCCGGGACGGCCATGGTTTTCAGCAGGCCGCGCATCAGTTCTTTACCGCCCAAGCGCCGTTTTCCATGCCTTCCACCAGGCGGGTCACCGCTTCGCGGATAGCCAAGTCCAGCACTTTGCCGTTCAGCGTGGCGTCGTAACCTGCGGTGCCGCCAAAGCCCACCACTTCACGGTTGGACAGCGCGTATTCACCCGCACCTTGCACCGAATACACCACCTCGGAGGTGAGCGCGTTCACCACGTTCAGGCTCACCTTGGCATAGGCCGTTTGGGTTTTACCCCGGCCCAGCACGCCAAACAATTGGTGGTCGCCGGTTTCCTTGCGGCCAAACTCGGTCACGTCACCGGTCACCACAAAGTCTGCGCCTTTGATGGTCTGGGTTTGGCCTTTGTACGCCGCTTCTTGCTTGGCCTCCGCCAGGTTGTCGCGCTCTACCACTTTGAAGCGGTTGGCCTGCTGCAAATGGGTGATCAAAATGGTTTTGGACTGGCCGCCCAGGCGGTCCACACCGTCGGAAAACAGGCCGCGCATGAAATTGGAGCGGTTGTCAAACTTGCCGATGACCAGCGTGCTGCGCGGGCCGTTATAGGCCGTGCGGGCCGACGTTACCTGCGGGGTGGCGACGGCCTGCGAGGTTTCGGTCGCACAACCAAACAAACCCACAGCGGGGGCGATGACAGCGGTGAGGAAAAAGGCGCGTCGCAGCATGAAGTCCTTGTAACAAAGTGTGAAGACCCCGATTTTAAGTTTTCAACCCACCGGGGCTGGGCATCCAGCACCCGTTTGCGCCGGTTTATCCCCCAATGGGGGGATAAACCGGCGTGCCTGCGCACAAGTCTTGCTCATCCCCGCTGGTATTGGTACTGCCCTACCCACCCGCCCTCTGCCGCAGGTGTTGGTTTAGACGAATAAATGCCTCAACGCTCATGGAGTGTGCGCAGAGTGCTACCAATTAAATAGCAAACGCCGTATCAGCCACCAACGGCCCCCGCTCCCCATACGCACCGCTGGTCAGCGTGCTGACGCGCACTTTCACCCACAGTCCCTGGCTTTCTGGGAAGCACACCGTGCCGTCGGCAAACACCGACTTCCAGTACGACAGCACCGTGCCTGCGGGTTCGGGCGCGTGGAAGTTCACACTGAGCTGCACCGTCGCGCCGGGCGGCGTGGGCGGCACAGGGATGCGGGTGGTGGCGGGCACCAGGTTGTGCGCCAGGGTCAGGGTTTCACCACTGCGGGCGTAGACCACGATTTCTTCGTCCATGCACTGCAAAAAACGCCCCTCCCAAGGCACGCGGCCCACGTTTTGCAGCTCCCAGGTTTTGGTGAAACGCTGGCCCGGCAGCACCAGCGCCCCGTCGGGAAAGGTCACGTCGCGGATGAAAGCGCTGTGGTCGCTGCGCACCCGTTGCCGAGGCACTTTGCGGACCGTCGGTTGGGTGTCGAACACCAGGTTCAGCAGGCGCAGCGGGTGCACCTGCAGCACGTCGGCCAGCGACACGATGGTTTGCAGCGCGGGCAGCTTGTCGGGCACCGCCGCCAGGGCGTACAGGGTCTGGCGGCTCAACCCGGCGCGGCGGCAGACCTCGCTCAGGTTCAGGCCCAGCTCTTTGGCGCGGATACGGATGTAGTGGTCTAGGGTTTCATGCATGGCCCGGAGATTTTCCCTATCGGCCACAAACTGTCAATTGAAATGGACACACGGATGTTTACATTTATTGACGCATTGGTGACACAAGCCACCAAGACCCACGATTTTCACGATGCCCCAGGAGCCCCTATTTTGCAAAACAAGACAATTTTGAATCTGGCCATGGCCACGATGGCCGCCGCCACCCTGGTGGCTTGCGGCGGTGGCAGCAGCGGCACGGCGGCCAGCAACGCCCCATTGAGCGCCAATTTTGTAGACGCACCGGTCAGGGGCCTGTGCTACGCGGCAACGCCGTCGGGCCTGGCGGGTACGACCGATGCCGCTGGCGCCTACCAGTACCGCGCGGGCGATGTGGTCAGCTTCTCTATCCCCAGCAACGGCGCGTGCGATGCCAGCGCCCTGGTGCTGGGCAGCGCCACACCAGTCGCCGCCGCCACCGGCAGCACCCAGACCTTTGTACTCAGCCTGGCCAATGGCAGCCAGATTGCCGAGGTGCTGAACGCACTGAACCACGGCAGCAGCACGGCCATGGACGTGAGCGGCCTGGCCATTCCTGCCGCCCAGGTCAGCACCATCACCACCTACATCAACAGTGGCACCACCCCTGCCAGCCAGACCGCCCTGGCCATGCTGGCGGCACTGCAAACCAGCGCGACCTTGCCCAACGGCAGCAGCTACACCACCGTGACCGACAGCAATTTTGCTGCGGCTGTCAGCCAGCACCTGGCGGCCAGCGCCGGTACGCTCACCACCGCGGCCAGCATCAGCCTGACCGACCTGCCCGGCAAGCTGGCCTTTCGCCAAACCTCCGACGGATCAACGAACTTCATCAAGTTCGACTCCCTCACCCAATTGAGCTACGTAGACCCGTTCACGGATGGCGGCGGCGTGGGCAGCCGTGCCATCACCGTCAGCGGTAGCACGGTCAACTTCCCCGCCACCAGCGGGCAAAGCGCGTTTAGCACCCAGGTGGTCTACAAGGGCGCCAACCGCATCGTGTACAACCAAACCCGCAACGGGGTTTCCAGCGGCGGCAGCCTGTTCCTGATGGCCCCGCAAGCCCTGGCCGACGTGGCGGGCAAAACGGTGACCTTTCCATCAAACGGTGCCACCTGCCAAGGGCAACCGATCGACGGCAACGGATTCACCTTCTCGGCAGACGGCAGCGTGATGCAAAGCCGGACTTATGCCAACGTGGCCTTCACCGTGTCCATCGACCCCACCATCACCGGTTTGCTCAAGCTGGTCAAAACCGACGGCAGCGGCAAGACGATGTACCTCGGCATGGCCCAGGGCGGCAACTGGAGCACTCCGGGCTCTACGGTCCACCAGGTCACCACCCAGCATGTCAGTGGCGACGGCCAACCCGCTGTCGAAAGCCTGCAAATCATCGCCAACCCGACCACGGTGTCGGTATGCCCGAGCGGTGGCAGCAGTGGTGCCATCACGCTCACCGCCAGCCAGGTGGTGCTGCGCTACGTGTCGTCCAGCAACGGCAGCGTGCCCGGCCCCCTGGCCACACTGCCCAGCGGCGCACAGTTGTGCATCCAGTCCTATGCCAACGGCGTGACCAACCCCATCCGCTGCGGCCAGTACAGCGACGGTAGCAGCCCCACCAGCGGCAACGAGATGGTGCTAGACACGGTAGGCTTCCCAGCGGGCTCCCAGGTGTCCGCCTATTGGAACAACCCCAACAACTCCACCGTGTCCAGCAACCCCAGCAACTTCACCCTGAACACCGACGGCAGCGTGGGCTTCTACTCACTGGACGTGACGCCTTGATTCGGTAAGTTTTGCTCTATAAAAGATAGCTGCTCGCGCACATTCCATCTGCGCTAGCGGCTATTTTTACGTCTATTCCTTCTTCCGACCCAGCAGCCGCCCCACCCAGCGCCCCAGGTCGTCCACCAGCGTAAACACCGCCGGTATCACCAGCAAACTCAGCACGGTGGACGTGATCAGCCCGCCAATCACCGCCACCGCCATGGGGCTGCGAAAGCTGCTGTCCGCCGCGCCCCAGCCTACGGCCAGCGGCACCATGCCCGCGCCCATGGCCAGGGTGGTCATGACGATGGGGCGGGCGCGTTTGTGGCAGGCGTCTAGCAGCGCATCAAAGCGGGTCAGGCCGTGGTCACGGCGGGCGACGATGGCGTATTCCACCAGCAGAATAGAGTTTTTGGTGGCAATGCCCATCAGCATGATCAGGCCGATCAGCGACGGCATGGAAAAGCT
>CANFZJ010000117.1 GCA_947451445.1 Comamonadaceae bacterium | reverse complement strand
GGAATTGATGTGACATGGATTCGATATTGAACGGAGGTGCAGCGTGCGTCGTCAAATCATTTGAGAAAGGCGTGGTCGCGATTTAACGGAGGGTCTGCTTCACCTTGGGTTGAGTTGCTCGAGTTATTGTCCTTGCCACTAGCACAATATTGCTCAAATTGGATGGTACTTGAATCTGTATTTGTGCAAACTCCGGCGAAGCCAAGGGGGGTGCACCAGTTGGCCGCCTGAGGGGTCAACAAAGCAGATCGGTGCTGGCTGCCAGCTCCATTAAATCAGCAGAAAGCAGACAATCTGTTTGTTACAAAACCGGACAGACCTATTTACTCCCGACACCTTTTTTAGGCGTATTCGTTGACATGATTGGGACGCATGCCTACAATATTAACTATTACTCCTTGAATCTGATAGATGAAATCTATTACAACAGCTCGTGAGGTTTTAGCCGCTCTGCCGCGTTGCACTGCGCTTTCACGCCAGACAGGCGTGCAGTGCAAGAACCCAGGCGTTGGTGGCGGGGGTAAGTGCCGATTTCACGGTGGTGCCAGTACTGGTCGGCCTGTGATCCACGGCAACGCGACCAAGCGGGCCAAGTTGGATCGTGACTGGGCTCGCTTGTTAATGGGGGTGATACACACCTTGCATGGTGGCAAGAGCTCTGGTTTTTTGAAGCCCGGTCATCTGACTGCTGAGCGGACTACGGAGCTGCTGGCGGCTAAGGTGTAGGGGACCCAGGCGCATTCGCAGATTGACGAATGCGCATGATGGACTGGCGGCTGGTGCCGTACTCCCGTGCCAAGGCTGCAACGGCCTCACCGCGCTCTAGCCGTTCCGCAACCAACTTGCTGGCCTGCGCATCGATGCTGCGGGGCCGTCCAAGTACCTTCCCTTGCGCTTTGGCCCGGCTCAAGCCGGACTGTGTCCGCTCCACTAGCAGGTCACGCTCAAACTCCGCCAAAGCCGCAATCACCGCCATGGTCATCCGACCAGACGAGCTGGTCAAATCCGCGCCGCCAAGGGCCAAGGAGTGCACCCGCACACCGTAGCTTCATACTTTCGTGTCCACCCGCCCGGGTGAATCTTGTTATCGGTATGTAATCCTACCAAATGGTGGCATGATGTTCTGGTCAAAGTGTCAGCCGAAAAAAGTACCAACTTAAAGAGTAATGCATGCGTTTTTATAAAAACGTTATCCAGTCTGCAACCCTTTTAACTTTGGGTTTTTGTACGCCCGTGTTTGCGGGTAACGCAGACAATTGGGCAACGCTGTCGGATATTCTGACATTCGGTTTGCCGACTGTGGCGGCAGGCATGGCATGGGCGCAAGACGATACCGAGGGGGGGAGGCAATTGGGTTACTCGGTAGGCGGCGCTTACGCAGGTTCGGTTGTATTGAAAAGCGCGATTTATGCGCCAAGACCGGATGGCTCGGACAATCAGAGTTTCCCCTCCGGGCACACCGCTGTTGCGTTTGCCGCAGTCAGCTTTGTGGACCACCGATACGGTGGGTCGTCACCTTCCCTGCCATGGCTGTATGCTGCTGCGGGCCTTGCTGGCGTCTCTCGCGTCATGTCGGATAAGCACTACTTTCAGGATGTGGTCGCGGGCGGGGCTTTGGGTTTTTTTTCGGCGCACTATTTAACTGGTCCAATCGTTGGAGGACAACTTAGCCTTTTGCCGAAACCCGGTGGACTAGCTGTGACATGGAGTCGCGGGTGGTAGAGAACAGAAGGGAGGTTTCTTCGAGCAATGTCGCTGCTTCTCGAATTGCCTCGGTGGGTCACGCATTACGTGGCTTGCAGGTGTTGCTAAGGCAGCCCAACGCGCGCATCCAGGTGGTGGGGGCATGCGTCGCGGCAGGCTTGGGAGCAGGTTTCAGAATAAGTGTCTCCGAGTGGATAGCCCTTGTTTTTGCCATTGGCGCGGTTATCACGGCTGAAGCTCTAAATACCGCCTTGGAACTAGCAGTGGACCTGGCTGAGCCTGAATGGCATGCCGTAGCCCGGGATGCAAAAGATGTCGCCGCTGGCGGGGTTCTTCTATCAAGCATTGCGGCCACCATTGTGGGGCTTTTGATTTTCGTGCCCAAACTCAAGGCGTTGCTTTGATTGGTGCAGCAGCATTGCCTTTGCAGCGGCTCATTGAGTCGTTTCCGATTTTTTAGACAGAGGGGATTTGAAGTGTAGGGACACACTATGGAGTGATGGGCTGGCGGGCATAACACTAAAACTTATTTCACCCGAGAAATCTGCCGATATTCCTCCATCATCTTAAAAGTACCGCCAAATCAATTTGCTTGATCGAGTTAGCGGTTGGTCTGCGCACTAGCCCGCCGTATACGCATGATGGACTGACGACTGGTGCCATATTCCCGTGCCAAGGCAGCAACTGCCTCACCTTTTGCCAGCCGCGCCACCACGGTCTCGATCGCTGCTTCGCCTAGGCTCTGAGGTCTTCCAAGCGTTTTGCCCTGCGCTTTCGCCCGGGTCAAGCCCGACTGAGTTCGCTCCACCAGCAGGTCACGCTCAAACTCTGCAACCGCTGCGATTACACCCATCGTCATCCTGCCAGCGGGGCTGGTCAAATCGACACCGCCAAGGGCTAAGCAATGCACCGGCACCCCCATGGAGGCCAAACGCTCCACGGTTGCCCGTACATCCATCGCATTGCGCCCCAAGCGGTCTAGCTTGGTGACTATCAGCACATCGGCCGCTTCGAGCTTGTTGAGCAAGGCCAAGAAGCCCGTGCGCTCCATGGCGGGCACCGAGCCCGACACCGTCTCAGTGATGACGCGCCCCTCCTGCACGGCGAACCCGGCAGCGGCAATCTCTTGGACTTGGTTGTCCGTGGTCTGGTCGGCGGTGGAAACCCGGCAATAGGCAAAAACGCGTGACATCTGATGCTCCTTGTGTCCGAAATGGATGTACGAATTATTTAAGATGTCCGAAAGTATGTAAAGCTATTTTTCGTACATTCTTTTAAAGGGTGTTCAAAAACGGTCTATTTCGGACAAGAATGCCACGGGACACCCCCTGGCCGACGGTGCACCCGGGGGGCAGGTGACAAGGTGACGACCATGAGAAGCAGCGGCCATTACATGGCGAGGCTTTCCATCCGCATCTTTCCCAATGACATAGTCCCAATCCACGTAGGTTCGAAACAACTTGTCACCATGTCACCTTGTCACTCTGTCACCCTTGCTTCTATAACTTGGCTTTGATGTTGAAATATTTGCAGACACTAGCTTGGGTCAACCAAAGTTCTTTTTTCATACATTTTGGACTGATTTACTCATCGTCATGGGCCTTTTTGCCATCGGTGGCTACGACGCCTTAGACAAGCCGCATCGTGCTCTTGATGACGGCTTGCAAAGGCTGCTGGACCCGAACTACAAAGCCGATGTAAGCAGCTCCCACCTAGGCCAGCAACTGGATTGCCCCCGCAGGAAAAAGTACAGGACGCTGTTTTACGTTAGCAGAGGCCTTCGGCCATGGCGTTGACGGTTTCATTTATCCAATTGGTCACGTTGAATCAGAATCTTCGTCCGATTCAAGGAGTCGACTATCTTTGGACTTGTTGAGTTCTTCGATCGCCTGCTCTATCGACAGACCCAACGACTTTTTGGCCCATATCGTGCACTTGCTTCCATTCCATTTTTTCTTGCCTAGAAATTCATATCCTAGTTGCGGGAAAAGCTGATTTACATTGGTTGTTCGCAATGTAATCCCGTGGTGATAGCTCAGCGCAGTCGTGAAATGCGATGATGAAAGTGCGTTCGCGGTAACGCCTTCAGTGCCCCTAGATAGCAGCTCCTCGGCGTCCACCTGAATCGGATCTTTTGACATCTCAACAACGGTGCGTCTTACGTCGGTGTAGGGAGCATGCGTGTTGGCTCCAAATTCTTTATGCAGCGGATATTCCATCAGCCATTTCCGAATAGCACCAGGGTGTTCGCGTAGTGCAGAAAACAACCTTTCGAAATATTCCTGCTCACTCATTTTTCTCGCTTCTTCTTTTGAAATATTTGACGACAAGAACATGTAACGCCTGTCCGAATCATCGATTGACGCACCGTTCAGATAGTTGGAAAACATCATGTAGTTTGATGAGTTTTGCGTTGAATACGAAGCCTTACCTTTAGGATGAATTTCAACAATGTCGTTGGATATATACGGCTTCAATTTGTTCATCACATTTTTATCAACCTGCTTCATTTCTTCGATCAGCACCACCCCGCATCCTGTGGCCCAGTCCGTAAAGTCGGATTTCAGTGTCGACCCGTTTAAAACTCGAACGTTAGGAACGCCCATGGCAGCCATGAGTAAGTTCCCGAAAAAGGACTTTCCATCCCCTGGAACTCCGTGAACGTAGGGTGACCACCGGATTTTGAGTCCCGGCGATCGAACGTTATGGGCAATAAAGGATATCAATAGCTCACGCTCTCGTTCGTCAGTCAGGTAGAGATGAAAATGGTTTCTTACAACCTGAATAGCCACTTCGTCAGCGTTCGTCAGGTGCTCAGGGGCAGTCGGCACAGATTTAGGTCTATACGAATTGACCCACCATAGACCTGACATCTGAAAGACGTAATCTAGCTGGGGCATATATGCTTGGTGAGAGACAACTGGCATGTTCCAATTTTCCAAACACCACTGATCGGCCCACTCACGATTACCGTTAGAACCTCGGTGCATTTCGCGGTTGAATTTCGCGCGGAATCCAGCCCGTGTAATTTCATCTTTTGTATCTACATTAAAAAATTTGTCTGAGTCGAGTATGTAGACCCAATCTCTCGCCCAGCTTGGAGCGATTCCTTTGTCTGGCTCTATGCGACTGAGCAGCCATCCACGCACTGTGCCGATCTCCAGGCTCACGCCCAGGGCCTTGGCCTGCCTCTGGATGGCGGTCGCCACCCTGGCCCGATCGACGTCGCTGAAGTCGCCGTTGTTGGCCACAGATGCGGCCACCTTTTCTTGCAGATCGCGCGCGTCGGTTGCCGCGTCGATCTGCGCCATGATCGAGTCCATCGCCTGGTCGCGCTCACCGCGCACAGCCAAAGCCCTCTTGTCCTTCGTGTCCTTCAGCAGGGAAGCCAAGGTCACCGCGCCCTTGCCGGACGTCCGCTGTTGCCTGAAGCTGTCCCACTTCTGTTCGCACAGACCCTCTGTGTACTTGCCCGAGCCTTCCGACCAGGCGTCCCACGCCGCCAGCCAGTCCGGGTCGCCCTCGCCCTGGTGATGCAGCGCAGCGCCCACCTTCAGCCAGTCGCCATACCCGCAGTCAGGGTCCAGGTGCGGCAGCACTTCGTCGATCACACGATCCAAGTCCCAGCCATCGAGCGTGGGCCTGTATGTGGCCAGATCACCCACAGCGCCATCAGGAGATGAGGCTGCTATGCCTTCACCCCACTCACGCTCGATCAGCCAGCCCAGGTCCTGCACCGACTCCGGCAAACTGTCGTGGCCGTTGATGCCATGGCCAGTCACTGTGAAGTAGCGCCTGGCCTTGTACAGCTCCAGGCCAAGTTCCTTTTTGGTGCGGCTCTGGTCCAGGTTGGTGCGCGTGAATATCTTGATACCGGTGCCCGATGGGCTGACCTCGGCATAGCCCTGCACCCGGTCCAACACTTCCTGAGCAAACTCACTGAGCGCGCCTGTTGCTAAATCACGACAGTCATCCAGGTCGATGCCATGAAGGTCGCCTCCAAGCACCAATCCGATGCCGTCAAAACCCTCGCCCATGATCAGCGCATCGGTTACATCGTCGTAGCTGGCCCAGGTTGCAGCGTTTGTTGAGCTGGCCGCTTTGCCGTCGACGGTCATGGGCATCTTGGCCCAGGTCTTGCCCCTTGGCACATGCGACCACATCACCCACTCGCTTCTCCCCTTCAGCTCGGACGGGATACCCTCCAGCAGCACTGGCAAAACAGATGGTTTCATGGCATCAGTCTCCCGCCGCGTGGCCGGGCTTGTTTACCCACCCATCAACATCAGTAGCCAACCAAGCGGTAACCCTGGGCCCCAGTTGCTTAGGACGCGGAAACCTGCCCTCCTTAACCCAACGCCAAATGGTGGCTTTGGAAACGGGCAGTAGACCTTTGGAGTTGCCGTCGGTGGCAAGCTGTTTGATCCGGTAATAACATTGATTCATCTTGGCTCCTAATGCTTCTGACTGAAGCGTTAAGCGCCGAGTAAATGCTTTTGCGGAAGCAAAGTCACGACATGAAGTCGGGATTTGATGTAGCTACATTCGTTGGAATTCCAACCAGTTCCTTACCTGGCGAGATCGGTCCTCATAGGACTGTGGATCAGAGTTTTTGGTTTCGTCATATCCCAAAAAAATCCGCATAAGCTTGACTGCTATCTTCATCGCGTCTGTGCTAAGTTGAATCTGACCTTCAACGACGGTTGCCCCATCATGGAAATCACAAAGCACCGAGACTGCTCTGCGTATTTCCATTTCCGTATCAGATATTTTTCCACCTAGACCTGCTGCCATAGCGATCTGCGTTGGACGAGATTTCGGCGTGTACGTATCCGCCACCAGAATTTTGGCCGCGACCTGCTCAACAAATTCCATCGGCGACATACCACCCAGCTTCTCTAACGGACGGTTAGCTTCGATGTCCATTAGTACGCCTTTGGATATCAGCTTCCACATTTCTGCTGATTGGGTTCGGGTTAGGTTGGTCATAGTCAACAATATTGCTTTCTTACGAACCGGTTTTGTGCTCTTGGGTTTGTAAAAACTTAGTCTCTAGGGTGCGTTGGCATCGATATAGGCTGCCCAGTCAGCCATTAACTGCACCCGCTTGTCGAACTGGTCACCGCGTTCGTAGGCCGCCGTCGTTTTGCTGCCGATTGACACCCTCCCCTCATTTTTGAGAAAGCCGCGAACAAGCCCGCCGATGCCTAGGGTCAGAGCTTCATTTGCTGGATTGGCTGACATGCCACCCTCAAGGGAATTACGTTGTCACCGGCCCCCATTCCATCCGCAAGTGCACCCCAGTCCACCATGAATTTTCGGCGCTCATCCAGGTGTTGACTACGCGCATAAGCTGCGACAACCTTATTGGCTTCTCTATGATCTAGCTGTCTCTCCAAAGCCTCAGCCTGCCAACCGCGCTCGCTAAGCAGGCTACGCGCGGATGCCCTCAATCCATGATGACTTTGCTTGTCCTTGTATCCAATTCGCCGGAACAAATTGTTTATGGTGTTCTCACTGATAACGCGATCGGCTGCACCGTTGCTAGGAAACAAAAATTCCGTATGTCCAGACAGTTCGCGTAGCGATGCCAAAATTGACATCGCCTGCTTGGACAGTGGAACCGTGTGAGCTTGCAGGTGCTTGCCCGTTTTCATTTCAGCAGCAGGTATCCGCCACTCCGCCGCCTCGACATCGATTTGTTCCCACTTGGCCTGCCGCAACTCTTTTGGTCGTGTCCAAGTTAGAAGTCCGAACTGGGCGCATAGCTTGGTCAGCGGGTCGGCACGGGTGGTGTCACGTAGGTCTCGAACAAACTCACCAAATTCACGCCGAGTGGTCAACGCCGGACGGTGCTTAACCTGAACGCTGGCGATTGCACCGCGCATCGATGCGGCTGGGTCGATTTCGCATCGACCAGTTTGAATACCGTAGCGAAAAACCTGCCCGGATATTTCTCGTAAGCGACCCGCCGTATAGGCGATCCCTGCAGCCTCGACCTTCTTCAACATTTTCAGAATGTCTGGCGGCTTGATTTCTGCGATCGGGCGTGACCCAATCTCAGGGAATATGTGGTTCTCCAATTGGGTCAGGAGCTTCTTTGCAGTGTTCTGGGCGCAGCCCTTGGACTTCATCCGATGCCACTCCAAGGCTACGGCCTTGAACGTGTTAACCGATTCAGCAAGCACAGCTTCCTTCTGTTCACGCTTTGCATCGCTCGGGTCAACCTCATCAGCCAGCAGTTCCCTGGCGCTCTCGCGCCGCTTACGCGCCTTGGCAAGACTAACGGCTGGGTAGACGCCTATTGCAAGGGTCTTGCGCTTTTCAGCGAAGCGGTAGTCCATTCGCCAGTACTTGCCGCTGCTTTTTACCAACAGATACATCCCGCCTCCATCGGCGTACTTGTCCCCCGCAGGGTTGTCTGTGGGCTTAACCTGCTTCACAAAGGTGTCCGTAAGTGCCATCTTGCATCCATTCTGACGGTACTTTTTTCTGGGGTGATGTCAGATACCGTCAAAAATACCGTCAAAGTACCGTCATGGCATGGTACACCTTGAGACCGCTTGAGGCAATAAAAAACCCGCTTCTCCAATGAAGAGAGCGGGTTTTGATGCTGGATGATGCTGTATGAAACAGTCAAATGGTGCCGGTTATCGGATTCGAACTGATGACCTACCGCTTACAAGGCGGTTGCTCTACCAACTGAGCTAAACCGGCACACCGGAATTCTACCCGCCGCAGCGC
>CANFZJ010000116.1 GCA_947451445.1 Comamonadaceae bacterium | reverse complement strand
TGGCTGACGACCTGGGTGCTTCCATCGGCAGACTTGACCAGCAGCTTGACCGCCCCGGCGCTGGAGCAGACCAGCTCCAGCGACTGCGGGTTGGCCAGCGGCGCGGCAATCGCCAGCCCCAGCGACAGCGCAAAACACGCCAGCACCCAGCGCGCCAGATGGCGGGCAAAGGTGGTGGGGTTGCGCAGGCGGTGCATGGGCCGATTATCCATGCCGATGGGCTGGCGCTGCCCGTCATGCAACTGACACGCCAATGCCATGCGGACGTCACGCCGCAACAAGACACTGCGGACATCGCCATGACAAGGAGCCACGGATGTTCCAACCATTTGACACAGGTCCCGGCAGCGCAGGGGCTTGGCGCGCGGCCTTTGCGCCGCCCCCACCGGACCCGGACGACGACGTGCCCCTCCAGCGTTTTCGCAGCATCTTCATATCCGACCTGCACCTGGGCACGCCCGGCTGCCAGGCCGAGCCCCTGTTGCGGTTTTTAAAAGCCCACCCCAGCGACTACCTGTATCTGGTGGGCGACATCATCGACGGCTGGCAGCTGCGCCGGCGCTGGTACTGGCCGCAGTCGCACAACGACGTGGTGCAAAAGCTGCTGCGCCGCGCCCGCAAAGGCTGCCGGGTGATTTTTGTGCCCGGCAACCACGACGAGTTTGCGCGCGGCTTTGTAGGCCACCACTTTGGCGGCATCGAGGTGGTGCAAGAGGCCGTGCACGTCACCGCCGACAACCGCAAGCTGTGGGTGGTGCATGGCGACTACTTTGATGCGGTGGTGCAGTACGCCAAATGGCTGGCCTATCTGGGCGACAACCTGTACGAGCTGACGCTGAAGCTGAACCGCCATCTGAACAGCCTGCGTGCCCGCATGGGCCTGCCGTACTGGTCGCTGTCGTCCTACCTGAAGGGCAAGGTGAAGACGGCGCTGAACTACGTGACCGACTTTGAAGACGCCGTGGCCGCCGAGGCCCGCAAGCGCGGCCACCACGGCGTGGTCTGCGGCCACATCCACCGGGCCGAGATGCGCACCATCCACGGCACGCTGTACTGCAACGACGGCGACTGGGTGGAAAGCCGCACCGCCCTGGTCGAGCACTTTGACGGTCGGCTGGAGCTGCTGCACTGGCAAGACCCGGCCCCCGCAACCACCCCCCTCATCGCCGCACCCCAGCGGCAACCCGCATCTGTTTAAGCAAGGAGTCCCCATGTCCCGTTTTTTTGAGGAACTCAGCACCCAGCGCTGGGACGACCACCGTTACTACCACCACAGCCGCATCAACCAGTCGCTGCACCTGTTGAGCGCTGTGAGCTTTGTCTGCGCCTACGCGCTGCTGTTCAAAGACCCGGCCCTGGCCGCACTGCTGGCCTGGCTGGTGTCCATGACCAGCCGCCAGGCCGGGCATTTCTTCTTCGAGCCCAAGGGTTACGACCTGGTCAACCAGGCCACGCACGCACACAAGGAAGACATCAAGGTGGGCTACAACCTGCGCCGTAAAGTGGTGCTGATGGCCATTTGGGTGGCCGCGCCCTTGTTGCTGCTTCTCGACCCCGCCCTGCGCGGTGCCCCCTGGCAAGACTGGGCCCACGCGACCGGCTGGCTGTGGCTGGCGGTGGGCGTAGGGGGGCTGCTGTTTCGCACCGTGCACCTGTTTTTCATCAAGGACGTGCAGGCCGGGCTGGTGTGGATGACCAAGATTTTGACCGACCCGTTCCACGACATCATGCTGTACTACAAGGCACCGATGGCGCTGCTGCGTGGGGAGTTGATCGAGCCACGCCAGTACCACGGTTGATTCAAAACTTCTGCGCCAGCATCTCCCGCAGCACCCGGCGTTTGATCCGCTTGTTGGTCAACGCTGGGTTGTTCCCCCACCAGCCATCCGCCTGCATTGCCAAGGCGGCGCGCACAAAGCGCTGGGCTACGGCCTCAAAGTCGGCGTCGGTGTAGTTCAGGCTGAAGATGAAGCGCCCCGTACCCACCCAACTCAAAGCCAGGCCCTCCAGGCGCAAGTAATGTTGAAACAGGAAGTTGTAGCAGGCGGGCTGGGTGTACAGCACGGTCCAGATGGACGCCATATTCGCCACCTGCACCGGCACACCGGCGGCCAGCAGGCGCTGGTTCAGGGTGGCGGCGCGCTGGTCCCAGCGGACGTCTTGCCCTGCGTACAGGGCTTGTATGGGCGCGCTGTCCAGGCTGTGCAAAAACACGTTCATCGCGCCCATGACGTAGGGGTGGGCGTTGAAGGTGCCACGGGCAAAGCAGATGTCGGCCGGGGCATCGTCGCGGTAGCGCTTCATCCAGCGGTGCTGGCCGCAGACCACGCCCACCGGCAGGCCACCGCCCAGAGTCTTACCGTAGGTGACCATGTCGGCCTGCACGCCAAAGTATTCCTGCGCGCCGCCGGGGGCCAGGCGGAAGCCGACAAACACCTCGTCAAAGACCAGGGCGATGTTTTTCTCGGTGCAGATGGCGCGCAGCGCGTGCAGCCAGCGGGTGTACGCGGCACGGTCGTAGTGCGCCTGGCGCGAACTGTCCAGCAGCGACGAATCGCCGGGCGCGCCGATGTTGGGGTGCAGGGCCTGCAGCGGGTTGACCAGCACGCAGGCAATGTCTTTGCGGCTGCGCAGCACGCGCAGGGTGGCCGCGCCCATGTCTTGCAGGGTGTAGGTGTCGCGCTCGGTCACCGGGTTGCCGATGCCGGGCTGCACATCGCCCCACCAGCCGTGGTATGCGCCGCAAAAGCGCAGCAGGTGGGTGCGCTTGGTGTGGTAACGGGCCAGCCGCACGGCCTGCATCACGGCCTCGGTGCCCGACATGTGGAAGCTCACCTCGGCCATGCCGGAGATGGTTTTGAGCCGCTGTGCGTTGTCGGCCACCACCGGGTGGTAAGAGCCGAGCACCGGGCCGAGTTCGCCCACCCGCAGGCTGCCTTGGCGGATGCAGTCCTTGTAGAAGTCGTTGCCGAACAGGTTGACGCCGTACGAGCCCGTGAGGTCGTAGAACACGTTGCCGTCCAGGTCGGTCAGCGTCACGCCCGCGCTGGACTGCACGAACGCGCCGGTCTTCAGCGGCTGGCCAAACACCTCGCGGAACTGGTAGGGCAGCTTGTAGGCGCCGATGAACTGCATGTCGGAGATATCGCCCTCGGCCTCCCGCGTTTGCGCCAGGCTGAGGGCGAAGCGGCTGGCGTACTCCGCCGCCAGCCGTGCCAGCGCGGTTTTGCGCAGGCCCACTACATCGGCGGGCGCGCCGTCCAGGCCAAAAGCCTGGGCTTCGCTGTAGCGGTAGTTCGGCAACTGGGCCGCCAGGCGGCGCGCCATGCGCGGGTGGCCGGTCAGCGAGCGGTGCTTGGCCAGCGACAGTGCCAGCCGTGTCTTCAAACGGGTCGCGCCGTAGAGCAATGCCCCACCACCCAGCGCCACCAAAGCCATTGATTCATTCACAAGCATTTCCTTTTAAAAACATGTCTATTCGCACCACCATCCAGCAGCTACTGAACCAGGAAGACCTGAACTTTTTGCTGACCAACCGCTTACCCCGGCGCTGGCTGACCCAGGCCATGGGCCGGTTCAGCCAGATAGAGCAGCCGCTGGTGCGCGACGCATCCATCGCGGTGTGGAAGTTCTTTTCGGCCCTGGACCTGTCGGAGGCCAAAAAATCGCAGTTCAAAAGCATGCACGACTGCTTTACCCGCGAGCTGAAAGACGGCCTGCGCCCGCTGGACCCAGACCCGGCCGTGCTGACCAGCCCCAGCGACGGCATCGTGGGAGCCTGTGGCAGCATCCAGGGCACGCAGGTGTTCCAGGCCAAGGGCTTCCCCTACACGCTGGAAGACCTGCTGGGCCAGGACGTGGACCACAGCGCCTGGCACGACGGCCAGTACGTGACGCTGCGTTTGACCTCCAGCATGTACCACCGCTTCCACGCCCCGCAAGATTGCAGCGTGGAGCAGGTGACCTACTTCTCGGGCGACACCTGGAACGTCAACCCGATTGCGCTGCGCCGGGTCGAAAAGCTGTTTTGCAAGAACGAACGCGCCTTTATCCAGACCCGCATTGCCAGCGGCCCGGCCAGCGGGCAGACGGTGGCGCTGGTGCCGGTGGCGGCGATTCTGGTGGCCAGCATCCGCCTGCACTTTTTGGATGTGCTGCTGCACTTGCGCTACCGGGGGGCGAACCACATGGCCTGCAACGCCCGCTTCCGCAAGGGGCAGGAAATGGGCTGGTTTCAGCATGGCTCGACCATCATCGTGCTGGCGCCCAAGGGGTTTGCGCTGTGCGACCAGGTGCAGGAGGGCGCTGGCATCCGCATGGGCCAGCCGCTCATGTGCTGGGCAGAGTCAGCGGCACCAGGTTGAAGTTGCCACCGTGGTACTGCACCACGCTGCGCAGGGTGTCCGAGAAACTGTCCACCACCTTGCTCCAGCCCAGGTGCGCCACACTGGCCGGCGCCTGCTGGCGCAGGGTCTGCTGCAGCGCCGCATCTTGGGCCAAATGCAGGGCGGCCTGGACAAACTGGGCTTCGTCCCCCGTGGGCACCAGCAGCCCGTTGTGCCCCGGCGTGATGAGCTGCGCCGCCGCCGCGTAGGCATACGACAGCACGGCCAAACCGCTGGCCAAGGCTTCGGGCACCACGTTGCCGTAGGTTTCGGTCGTGCTGGGGAACAAAAATACATCGCCCGAGGCGTAGCAGCGCGCCAGCTCTTCGCCCTGGCGTACACCGGTGAACACGGCCTGCGGGCAGCTGGCTTGCAGCGCCGGACGCAACGGGCCGTCGCCGACCCAGACCAGCCGGGCACTGGGCACGCGGGCCTGGATGGCGGCAAACGCCCGCGTCACGGCGTCCACATTTTTTTCTTTGGCCAAGCGGCCCACGTGCAGTACCACCACGTCGTCATCCCCCACCCCCCAAATAGCCCGCAGCGCGCTGGAGCGGTGGGCCGGGCTGAACTGGTCTACCGCCACGCCGCGCGACAGTACCGACACATTGCGGTAACCCCGGGCCTGCAGCCCGTGGACCATGGCGGCGGTGGGCACCAGCGTGGCCATGGTGCGGTTGTGCAGCTTGCGCAGGTAGGCGTCGATGGGCGTTTTCAACAGGCCCAAACCGTAGTGGTCGGAATAGTTGTGAAAGTTGGTGTGGAACGAGCTGGTCACCGGCAGCTGCAGCTTGCGCGCTGCCGTCACGGCCGACCAGCCCAGCGGCCCTTCGGTGGCCACGTGCACTACGTCGGGCCGCATGTGCCGCCACAGTTTGACCAGCCGGTGGGTAGACGGCAGGCCAAAGCGGAAGTTGCCGTAGCTGGGAATCGGCACCCCCCGCGACAGCACCTGGTCCAGCCCGTCGCGCGGGCTGGCGGGGTCTTCCCCCGGCTGGCGCGGCCGCACGATTTGCACCGCATGGCCGCGCTGCAGCAAGCCCTCGACCAAACGGCCCAGCGTCATGGCGACGCCGTTGACTTCGGGGGGAAAGGTTTCGGTGACCAAGGCAATCCGCAGACTGCTGGGCTGGGCCGAAAAAGATTCGATGGTGATGTCTTCGGGGTTTTTCATCACCGCCAAGGGTAGGCAGCAAAAATAGCAGTTTGATGACGCTGGGATGGCAGTTGTGCGACAGCGCCCACCAGAGCCCGCCCGCCCCGGGCGGGGGGTTGCCTTTAGGGCGCTTCTAGAAATTCAATTTTCGGGATGCAGAGCGAGGCGCCCGGAACGCAGAACACCGGAGTGCACTTCAGTGCATGAGGATTTCGAGTACCGCGCAACGAAGCTATGCGCCCGAAAATTGGATTTATAGAAGTGCCCTTTAGCGGTCCCGGTCGTAGAACGGGAAGCGGGTGGTCGCCAGCACCGTCACGGCCTGGGCGACACCTGCTATGCGGTAGGGCGCAAAGCGCAGGGCCCGCATGGTATGCAAAGCCGCCGCATCCAGCACTGGGTTGTTGCTGGACTCGGTGACCCGCGCCTGCACCACCGCGCCGTCGGTGCCTACAAACACCTGCAGCACCACCACGCTGTTGCGCGAGCGGTCGCGTACCTTGTCTTTTTCGGGTGGCGGCACCGGTACCTGCCACGGTGTCGTGGGTCGCATGTCGTCGATGCTGACGATGGTGTCGGGCCATACCGGCTCCGGTGGACCGGAGGCGCAGCCTTGCAGGGCGGCGGCCAGCAGCAGGCTGGCTAAAACGCGGAAAGTGGTGGATGGCATAATTACTCTCATTTTGATAGCTGCTTACGTAGGTTGTATATGCGCTAGAGGCATAATTTCTTGGTCAATAGCGCCGAACAGACTCAGGCCGTCCGGCCCCTTCATTTCGATGCGTACGGTGTCGCCAAACTGCAGGTAGGCGGTGCTGGGCTGGCCACTTTGCAGCGTCTCCATCGCCCGCTTGTCGGCAATGCAGTGGTAGCCCTTGGGCCACTGCAGCTGCTTTTTACCGCCCACACCGGCATTGGCGAGTGGGCCGCTGCCGACGATGCTGCCCGAGCGCACCGCACGGGTGGCGCACAGGTGGGCGACCAGCTGGCCAAAGTGCTGCTGCATCTCCGGCCCGGCGTCGCACATGCCGACCTTGCGGCCATTCCAGCTGGTGTGCAGCGGCAGTTGGACGCGGCCCCGGTCCCAGCTGTCGCCCAGCTCGTCCAGGGTGATGGCCACCGGGCTGAAGGCCACGGCGGGCGTACTCTGCGCCGTGGCCAGGCCTTGCGGCTCCAGGCTGCGCAGGTGGGTGCTATTGGCCAGCGCCAGCAGCCGCACGCCGTCCAGCGCCTGGGCCGGGGTGCTGCCCAGCGGCACGTCGGCGGTGATGGCCGCCAGCCCGGCGCAGAAGTCGATGCCCAGCGCTTCGGACGGGCAGCGCAGCACGTCGCACGCGCCCAAAAAGTGGTCGCCGCTGCCGGGGGCCAGTGCCAAGTTGGAGGCGTGCAAACTGGGGTAGGCCGCGCCCTCGACCCACTGGTAGGCCCGTGGCAGCGGGGCCAGGCACTGGCGCGGGTCGAAGCTAAATGTGTGGCGGCCCCGGCCCTGGTTGAGCGCGTCATACAGGTCTTGCAGCTGGGGGCTGAGGAAGCCCCAGTCGTCCAGCACCTGCTGCAGGCGGTGGGCGATGCCGGTCGCATAATGCGCCGTGGCCAGGTCGCGTGACACCACCACCAGCTGGCCGTCGCGGGAACCGTCTCGGTAGGTCGCCAGTTTCATGGATAAAAAGTCAGCCGCAGGGGCGAAGTCAAACGTTGCATAGTGAAATGAGTTTAACGAAGCCCGTCTCCACGCCTTCCATCGCGTATCGCCCCCTGCTGGCGATTGCTGCTGCCGTCGCCCTGGCCCATGCTGCCCTGCTGCACACCCTGCCCGGCGCCTTGCCGGTGGCGGCCCCCACCGTGGTGCAGGCACTGAACACCCGCAGCATCGCAGCGCCGCCGGTCCCAGAAGCGGTGCCTGCGCCCGTGCCCCGCCTACGTAAAAAGCGCCCAGCACCGCCAGCCGACGCCGCCCCGGCCCTGCCGCCTCCCGCCGCCGCCGACCCGTCGCCAGAACCCTCGCCCGCACCTGCCCCAGAACCCGTACCCGAACCGCCTGTTGCCGCCGCGTCCGCCCCAGAGCCTGTGGCCCCCGAGCCCGTCGCCGTGGCATCCGCCCCTGCGCCTGCCGCATCGGCCCCCGCCGTGCCGCTGACCGCCGCCACCGTGTTTGTCTTCCCCGACCCGGTGCGGCTGCTGTACGAGCTGAGTGGTGAGTCCAAAAAAATGACCTACCACGCCCGTGGCGACCTGCTGTGGCAGCACGACGGCCAGCACTACGACGCCACGCTCTCGGCCAGTCTGCTGTTTTTAGGCTCGCGCACCCGCACCAGCAGCGGCCAGATCACACCGCAGGGCCTGGCTCCCACCCGCTTTGCCGATAAATGGCGGGGTGAAAAGGCCGCCCATTTTGACCAGGCCAACCACCGCGCCACCTTCAGCGCCAACACGCCCGATGTCGCCCTGCTGGGGGCCGCACAAGACCAGCTCAGTGTGATCCTGCAGATCGCGGGCATTCTGGCCGCCGAGCCGGCCAAATACCCGCCCGGCGCATCGTTGGCTCTTCAAACCATAGGCCCCACCAGTGCCGATATTTGGCAATTCACTGTCGAAGGGCCAGAAACCATCCGCCTCCCCAGCGGCACGCTGGACAGCCTCAAGCTCACCCGCAACCCGCGTAAGGAATACGACCAAAAAGTCGAAGTCTGGCTGGCTCCAGCCATGGGCTACCTGCCGGTGCGGCTAAAAATCACGAATGCGAGCGGGGATTTCGTCGACCAACAACTGCGCGGCGTCGAAAAGCCTTAAGCTGGCTTGGCTTGAAACTTGCGGAATCACCGCCACCTGCCCCGTAGTTAACAAGGACTTACATGCACACCCTGTACGACTCCGAATCCTTTGTGGTGGTCCATATGCTGCCCAGCCTGGCGCTGGAAAGCCTGATGCCGCTGGCCGACACCGCGCCGCCCGCGCCCACGCTGCAGCGCCA
>CANFZJ010000115.1 GCA_947451445.1 Comamonadaceae bacterium | reverse complement strand
TTGCACGCTATAATTTGAGGCTTGGAAGGTTAACAACAAAGCAGAGCTTACAAGGCAAAGCGGTGTTGATGGTTACGGGGGTATAGCTCAGCTGGGAGAGCGCTTGCATGGCATGCAAGAGGTCAGCAGTTCGATCCTGCTTATCTCCACCACCAAATCTTTTGAGTGTGGAAGTTATTTTTGATAACGTTAGTCCAAGGTTTTGACCCTATCGTCTAGAGGCCTAGGACACTACCCTTTCACGGTAGGTACCGGGGTTCGAATCCCCGTAGGGTCGCCAAGTTGTAGCGCTTGGGTGTCGAGCATGTAATGCAAGATGCCGAAAGCTATCTACCAGGAGTGGTAGTTCAGTTGGTTAGAATACCGGCCTGTCACGCCGGGGGTCGCGGGTTCGAGTCCCGTCCACTCCGCCAATAAAAGAAAAGCCTTTTAAGTCCTAGACTTAGAAGGCTTTTCCCATTCTGGATGGGCATTATTTTTAAATGCCCCATAGGTACTCTGCATGACCGATCTGACGGAACCCACTTCACCTTACCCGGCCGATGCGCTGCTGGTCGAGTCGCTCGACATTGAAGCCCAGGGCGTGGCCCATAAACCCGATGGCAAGGTTGTTTTCATCAAGGGGGCACTGCCATTCGAGATGGTGACGGCCAACATCAACCGCAAGAAAGCCAGCTTCGAGCAGGCCACCGTCGGCGCGATCCACCGCGAGTCGTCTCAGCGCGTGCGGCCTGGCTGTCCACATTTCGGGCTGCACGAAGGTGCTTGCGGCGGCTGCAAGATGCAGCATTTGCACGTCGGTGCGCAGGTGGCGATCAAGCAGCGGGTGCTGGAGGACAACCTCTGGCATCTGGGTAAGGTCAAGGCCGAGACCATGCTGCGGCCTATCGAAGGCCCGGCTTGGGGTTATCGCTACCGGGCGCGCTTGTCGGTGCGCTTTGTGCGTAAAAAAGGCTATGTGCTGGTCGGTTTCCACGAGCGTAAAAGCGGTTATGTGGCCGATATGAAGGTCTGCCCGGTGCTGCCGCCGCATGTCAGCGCTTTGCTGGTGCCGCTGCGTACCTTGATTGGCGGCATGGATGCCTGCGAGACCTTGCCGCAGATTGAATTGGCTTGCGGCGATGACGTGACGGCGATGGTTTTGCGCCACATGGAGCCGTTGAGCGCGGGCGACTTGGCCCAGCTGCGGGCGTTTGGTGCTGCGCATGGCGTGCAATGGTGGCTGCAGCCCAAGGGGCCGGATACCGTGCACCTGTTGGACGAGGGCGGCACGCCGCTGGCTTACACGCTGCCCGAATTCGGTATCACCATGCCGTTCAAGCCCACCGATTTCACCCAGGTCAATCCGCACATCAACAGGGTGCTGGTGGGGCGGGCGCTGCGGCTGCTGGATGCGCAGAAAAATGAGCGGGTGATTGACTGGTTTTGTGGCCTGGGTAACTTCACTCTGCCGCTGGCCACCCAGGCGGGTGAGGTACTGGGCATCGAAGGCAGCGAGGCGCTGGTCGCCCGCTCGCGCGAAAATTATAAAAAAAATCAGGCTCTAGCGCAGGATGGGTCAGCACTGGCAGCTACTAAATTTGTAGCGCGCAATCTGTTTGAAATGACCCCAGCTGTGCTGACTGCCGACGGCAGCGCCGACAAATGGTTGGTCGATCCACCGCGCGAAGGCGCTTTTGCGCTGGTGCAGGCGTTGGCAGAGCTGCACCAAATCCCCGCCCAGCGCCTGGGCTGGACGCCACCCCGGCGCATTGTGTACGTCAGCTGCAACCCGGCCACATTGGCGCGCGACGCCGAGGTGCTGGTGCACCAGGCGGGCTACCGTTGCCTGTCGGCGGGTATGGTGAATATGTTCCCGCACACGGCGCACGTGGAAAGCATGGCCGTGTTCGAGTTGGAAGGCTAAGACGCCTTGGTCTTGGCTTTGCTGCCGTGGGCGCCGTGCGCGTCCTTGGCTTCGGCGGCGGCTTTGTCTTTGCTGGTGGCGACGGCCTCCTCCATCGGTGGGGTGCTGCCCTCGGGTAGGGCGGGTTTGACGACCGAGGCCACACCTTCGATTTTGTTTTCGCGCATGTACGCGTCCATATCCTTCCAGCCGGCAAATACCGCTGCCTTGGCAGCTTTGGGGTTCAGGGTGTAGCAGTCTTCAATGCCGCGCAGAGCGTGGCGGCAGGCGCCGCCGACCGCTTTGGCATCGGCTTCGCGCTGGACCATCCTGGGGTCGGGGTAGACGCCCGGGATTTCGCAGCCTGCCATGAGCAGGGCGGTCAGGGCAAGCAGGGTGCAGCGGGCTGGGGTCATAGATTTTATTATCGGCACGCTTTGGCAAACGTAAAGGGCTGCTTACAGCTGTGCAAAAGAAAAAGGCCCCGCAGGGCCTTTTTCGCTGAAGTGCGACTGGCTTAGTCGCGTTCACCGCCCATGATGCCCAGCAGGGACAACAGGCTTTGGAAGATGTTGAACAGGTCCAGGTACAGCGATAGGGTGGCGCTGATGTAGTTGGTTTCGCCGCCGTCGATGATCTGCTTCAGGTCGTACAGCATGTAGGCACTGAAAATGCCAATGGACAGCACCGAGATCACCATCATCCCGGCGCTGGAGCCGACAAACATGTTGATGACGCTGCCCACCAGCAGCACCAGCACGCCCACAAACAGCCATTTGTTCATGCCCGACAAGTCGCGCTTGATGACGCTGGCGACGCTGGCCATGACCAGAAACACGCCCGCCGTACCCGCAAATGCGGTCATCACCAGGTCGGGGCCGTTCTTGAAGCCCAGCACCATGGAGATCATGCGCGACAGCATCAGGCCCATGAAAAAGGTAAAGCCCAGCAGCACGGGCACTCCGGTGGCCGAGTTTTTGGTCTTTTCAATCGCATACATGAAGCCGAACGCACCGGCCATGAAGACCACCATGCCCACCACGCCGCCCAGGCCGCGGGTGATGCCGGTGCTGACGCCAATCCAGGCGCCCAGTACCGTGGGCAGCAGGCTCAGTGCCAGTAGCCAGTAGGTGTTGCGCATGACGCGCTGGCGGTCGGCCTGGGTGACGCCGTAGCTGTCGGTGACTTGGCCTACGCCAAAACTGGTGAAGCGGTCGTTCATGGATGTCTTTCTTTAGAAACTGCAAAGCAGATGGAGCAAATTCTAGGGGATTCAAGCCTTCCGCTCCGATTACCCCTGCTGGCTGGCCTGTTTATTGCGCAGTTATGCTTGCGCACTTTAACCACCACAGGGAAACCTCCATGAAGACCAAATCCGTACTCGAATCCGCCGACGTCAAAGCCATCGCCGCTGCTGCCGAAGCCGAAGCGCTGAAGAACAACTGGGCCGTCACCATTGCCATCGTGGACGACGGCGGCCATCTGCTGTCGTTGCAGCGGCTGGACGGAGCCGCCGCGCTGACCGCGCACATCGCCCCCGCCAAGGCCCACACCGCCGCACTGGCGCGCAAAGAGTCCAAGGTGTACGAAGACATCGTCAACGGCGGCCGCACCTCGTTCCTGAGCGCGCCCACCGTACAGGGCATGCTCGAAGGCGGCGTGCCGATCATCAAAGACGGCCATTGCATCGGCGCGGTGGGCGTCAGCGGCGTGAAGTCGAGCGACGACGCGTTGATTGCGCGCGCTGGCATCGCCGCCATCGGTTTGTAAATACTATTGTTTTGATAGCTGCTTGCGCTTATTCCATCTGCGCTAGCGGCTTGTTTGGCATATAAAACGGGCTCTGTGACAGAGCCCGTTCGCATTCGCCCACGATCCATTGTCGGAAGCGGCGCAGTGGCTCAGATGCCCGTTGTGCATTCGGCTCCACCAAAAAATAGCCGCGCGCCGTGGTGATGGGCTCTGGTACCGCCATGACCAGCTGGCCGCTGCGCACCAGATCATCTACCAGCGGCACCCAGCCCAGCGCCACGCCCTGGCCCGCGATGGCGGCCTGTACCACCAGCGGGTAGTTGTTCAGCGTCAGGTCGTGGCTTTCGTCGGTGCTGGCCAGGTGCTGCAGCGCAAACCAGTGGTCCCAGCCCAGCCAGCGCGCGGGCTCGGCGCTTTCCAGGTGCAGCAGCGGTACATGGGCCAACGCGTCGGCCTGGCCGTTCAGCCCGTTTTGCTCTGCAAAGCGCGGGCTGCAGACGGGGATGACGATCTCCGGGAACAGTGCCGTGGCGTTACAGCCCGGCCACTGGCCCGCGCCAAAAGCGATGGCGATGTCCACCGGCTCACCACGGATGTCAAATTCGTCCTGCGTGGTGACGATGCGCACATCCAGGTCGGGCACCAAACCGCGCAGCGCGGCCAGCCGGGGCATCAGCCAGTAGGCGGCAAAGCCGAAGTCGGTGGCCACCGTCAGCACTGGGCGGGTGCGTTTGGAGCGGATTTTGGCCGCCGCATCGCCAATGCTGTTCAAACCGTCGCGCACCGCGTTGAACAGCTGCACCCCGTCTGCCGTCAGCGCCACGCCCCGGTGCTGGCGCTTGAACAACGGCACGCCCAGGTCCTCTTCCAGCAGGCCGATGCGCTGGCTCACGGCGGGCTGGCTGGTGCCCAGCTCCAGCGCGGCGGCGGTAAAGCTCAGGTGGCGCACCGCCGCCTCAAAGTAAACCAGGCTTTGCAGCGGCGGCAGGCGTTTGGTGATTGGCATATTGAAAATTTATGGATGTATAACAATTAAAAGTCTTCACACGCATATTCCACGTGCGTAGACTGCCTTCATTGCATAAAACTACATTATGTTTGGAATAGGTGATGAGCGCAGGTAAACCGAATATTTTGGTCTTGATGGCCGACCAGCTGACCCCTACGGCGCTGGCCGCTTACGGCAACCGGGTCAGCAAAACACCGCACATCGACGCGCTGGCGGCAGGCGGCGTAGTGTTTGAGTCGGCCTATACCAACAGCCCGCTGTGTGCGCCGTCGCGCTACGTGTTCATGGCGGGCAAGCTGCCGTCCCGCATCGGCGCGTATGACAACGCTGCAGAGCTGCCCAGCGAGGTGCTGACCTTTGGCCACTACCTGCGCCATGCGGGCTACCGCACCATCCTGTCCGGCAAGATGCATTTTTGCGGGGCTGACCAGCTGCACGGCTTTGAAGAGCGCCTGACCACCGACATCTACCCCGCCGACTTTGGCTGGACGCCCGACTGGGACCAGCCCAAAGTGCGCCCCAGCTGGTACCACAACATGGCCTCGGTGACGGACGCGGGCGTATGCGTGCGCAGCAACCAGCTGGACTTTGACGACGAAGTGGTGTTCCTGGCCCAGCAAAAACTGTTTGACGTGGTGCGCGACGCCGACCCCCGGCCGTTTTGCATGGTGGTGTCCCTGACCCACCCGCACGACCCCTACGCCATCCCGCAGGAATACTGGGACCTGTACCGCGACGAGGACATCGACATGCCCCGTGTGCCCGCAGGCAGCGCGCCGCTGGACCCGCATACCCAGCGCCTGCGCCATGTGAGCGACATGGACCGCAGCCCCATCAGCGACGCACAAACTCGCCACGCCCGCCATGCTTACTACGGCGCGGTGTCGTACGTGGACGCGCAGATCGGCAAAATCCGCCGCACGCTGGAGGCGACGGGCCAGGCCGATAACACCATCATCGTGGTGCTGTCCGACCACGGCGACATGCTGGGCGAGCGTGGGCTTTGGTACAAGATGAACTTCTTTGAAAACGCCTGCCGCGTGCCGCTCATCGTGCATGCACCGCAGCGTTTTCAGCCCCGGCGGGTGGCGGCCAGCGTGTCGTTGGTAGACATCTTGCCCACGCTGGTGGACTTTGCTTTTGGCGGTGCCGCCCCCGCTGCCCCCGAGGTGCTGGACGGCCGCAGCCTGCTGCCGCACCTGCTGGGCACGGGCGGGCACGACGACGTGGTGGGCGAATACCTGGCCGAGGGCGCGGTGGCCCCGCTGGTCATGCTGCGCCGGGGGGCGACCAAATTCGTCCATTCGCCCGGCGACCCGGACCAGCTGTTCAACCTGGTCAGCGACCCCAACGAGCTGACTAATTTGGTCGGCGACCCGGCTGCCGCCGACCTGCTGCAAGCCTTGCGCGCCGAAGTCGCCGCCCGCTGGGATATGGCTGCGCTGCGCTCCCAAGTGGTGGCCAGCCAGCGCCGCCGCCGCTTTCATTTTGCGGCGCAAAACCAGGGCGTGCCCCAGTACTGGGACCACCAGCCGTTCCAGGCCGCCAGCCAGCGCTACATGCGCAACCATATCGACCTGGACACCTTAGAGGCCCGGGCGCGCTATCCAGTTGTTCGTTCATTTTCCGATTCTTAACCTTAGGAGTGCACCATGGGAAGTAAGTCTGTCTTGCTGGCGTCTGCCAGTCTGGTCATGGGGTCCATGCTGGCGAACGCCAGCGCCGCCGAGCCGGAGGCCTGTAAAACCGTGCGCATGGCCGACCCCGGCTGGACCGACATCACCGCCACCAACGCCTTTGCGGGTGTGCTGCTGAACGCACTGGGCTACGAGCAAAAAGTGGCGGCCTTGTCTGTACCCATCACCTACGTCGGCGTAAAAAAAGAGCAGATCGACGTGTTCCTGGGCAACTGGATGCCTGCGCAGAAAGGCCTGGTTGAGCCGATTTTGAAAGAAGGCGCGATGGAGGTGGTGCGCGCCAACCTGCCCGGCGCCAAGTTCACCCTGGCCGTGCCCGGCTATGTGGCCGACGGCGGCGTGAAGAGTTTTGCCGATTTGGCCAAGTACGCCGACAAGTTTGACCGCAAGATTTACGGCATCGAATCCGGCTCGCCCGCCAACCAGAACATCAAAAAGATGATCGACGCCAAGAGCTACGGCCTGGACGGCTGGACCCTGGTCGAGTCCAGCGAGCAAAGCATGTTGAGCCAGGTGGCGCGCAAGGAAAAGGGCAAGGACTGGATCGTCTTCCTGGCCTGGGAGCCGCACCAGATGAACACCAAGTTCCACATCAACTACCTGGACGGCGACAAAGACTACTTTGGCCCCAATTTTGGCAGCGCCACGGTCAACACCGTGTCGCGCAAAGGCTATGCCGCCCAGTGCCCGAACGTGGGCAAGCTGTTCAGCCAGCTGGAGTTCACGGTGGAGATGGAAAACAAAGCCATCACCGAGGTGCTAGACCAAAAGGTGGACGCCAAAACCGCCGCGCTACACCAGATGAAGGCCAACCCCAAGGTGCTGGACACCTGGCTGGCCGGGGTCAAAACCTACAGCGGCGAAGATGGTCTGGCCGCTGTGAAAAAGGTGCTTGCCCTGAACTAAGTGTGGGAAAAAAAGCATGGCTAGTCGGTTTGGGGCCAAGACCCCATTGCGTTGGCTAGCAAAAAACGACCCTTGCAGACTTCCTTGCGAAGTCTTGGGAGTCGCCCCACGATGAAACTTTTGGCGCTGGTCAATCCCGCGCAGGCGGGGTTCCAGTCAGCGCCGAGCTGGATTCCCGCCTGCGCGGGAATGACGGGGTTTATTTGGTCAGGATCAGCTTGCCCAGCTTGGTGTTCTGCAGGCGGTAGACGCAGCCGTTGTGCATGATTTCCACGGCTTTCTGGCCTTTGAGCAGGTCCCGGCTTTCCACCGACGCTAGCGACTGGGCCACTGCGCCGTTGGCCATCAAACCTTGGAACACGCCATTGGCGTTCTCGCCAGAGGTGGGGTTGAACTGGGGGCGGGCGGCTAGGTTGGCGTACATGGTGGTGTGTCCTACTTGAAAATCTGCGATGTGTTAATGATAACCATTCTCAATTGAATTGCAAGGCTTGAGGCAAATATTTTCAAAAAAAGGGCTCCGTCGGGAGCCCTTTTTTTAGCGGTTACTTGGGCTCGGTGATGAAGCCGATCTTTTTCACCCCGGCCTGCTGCGCGGCGGCCATCACCTGGGCCACGCGCTCGTAGCGCACGTTTTTGTCGCCCCGGATGTGCAGCTCTGGCTGGGGCTCCTTGGCGGCTTCGGCGGTCAGCATGGGTGCGAGGTCGGCGTCGGCCACCTTGTTTTCGTTCCAGAAGTAGTCGCCCTGGGCATCCACGCTGAGGCGGATGGTTTCGGGCTTGGCGTCCTGCACCTGGTTGGTGGCGCGGGGCAGGTCGATGTTGACGGCGTGTTTCATCACCGGAATGGTGATGATGAAGATGATCAACAGCACCAGCATCACGTCCACCAGGGGCGTCATGTTGATCTCGTTCATCACCTCATCGGGTTCGTCTTGGGTACCAAAAGCCATGGTTTAGCTCCCCTTTTTCATGGGCACGACGTTGGCAGCAACGCCGGTGGCCACGCGGGCACCGGTGACGAAGAAGGCGTGCAGGTCGTGGGCAAAGCTGTTCAGCTTGATCAGGATGGACTTGTTGCCGCGCACCAGGGTGTTGTAGCCCAGCACGGCGGGGATGGCCACGGCCAGGCCCAGGGCGGTCATGATCAGCGCCTCGCCGATGGGGCCGGCCACCTTGTCGATGGTGGACTGGCCGGACAGGCCGATGCTCAGCAGCGCGTGGTAAATGCCCCAGACCGTGCCAAACAGGCCGATGAACGGGGC
>CANFZJ010000114.1 GCA_947451445.1 Comamonadaceae bacterium | reverse complement strand
ATGAAGAAGCCCACCGCCACCATGACGCCCGCAGCCAGCAGGCCCATCATCAGCATGGAGGCCAGTTCACCCCCCAATCCCAGGTGTGACGCCAGTGCGGCTATGCCTAAGCCCGCTGCGATACCTGCCAGTGGGCCCATCCACGAACGTTTGGCCGGGGCGGCAGCGGCTGCTGCAGCCGGAGCCGCTGTGGCGGCGGCCGTGTGGGCGGCTGGCGCTTGCGACGGCGTAGCACCGGGGGCCTTGTCGGCGGTGGCTTGCCGCTGCATTCCCACGGATTTTCCTGCGCCCATGCGCTTGGCGGCCTCGGCATCCATGGCCACGGTAGACAGGCCAATGGTGAAGACCACGGCCAGCAGGGAAAGTAGTTTTTTCATGGGTTGTTCCATTGCGTAGAGAGTTAATCTGCGTTGGATACTAGTGCTGTTAATTATCTTTAAAAAGCAGATTAATAGAGATATTCATTTCGTTAAAAACTGAATATTGACGCGACAAAGTTGTTGCCACCCAAGGTGACCGTGCTACGGAACCATGCAGCTGACGCTGCGAGCGGTGGCATATTTGCGGGTATCATTCGGGCTCTTTTCACGGGCACTTGCTGTGCGTTCTGCCGCCGTGGATAAATACATGGCAAGCACTGCGTGTTTGCCAGCACTACCCGTAGCTCAGTTGGATAGAGCATCAGCCTTCTAAGCTGAGGGTCACAGGTTCGATCCCTGTCGGGTAGACCATCTTCCTCATCATCCACCGCCAGCTTGTGGCATAAAAATGGCTTGTAGCGCTTATGCAATGTGCAGCGGTAGCTATATTTTATGTAGCATTGTCGAATCCACTTTTCTAAGCTGTATGGGACGCAGATGTACACGCGCATAAGGAATTGGGTTGCCAGCATGCCGGGCCTGGGGTTGCATGCGGATGGGCTGCGGGCGGTAGGCGTCTGGGCGTCGGCCCAAGGCTGGGTGTATGAGCCGTTGCCAGGGCGTGGTGATTTCGCACTTTCGGACCCGATGGGGACGGCGCCGTGGCGGCTGGAGCGCACACATGCGGGCCGCGATTTCATCACCGGAGCGGAGTTGCGGGCGCGCGCAGAGCTGCAACTGTCGCCAGACATAGCCATCATGCTGATCAACCGGCCGCTGAAAGAGCAGCTGGAAAAGCGCGTTTATGAACACGTGACGCAAGGCGTGCAAACCACGGTGGATGCGGCGTTGTCCGAAGAGGCGCGTTGGCTTGCGCTGTACGACGAAGTAGGCTGGAGCGCGGCCCCCACAGAATTTTGGGACCGCTACGCGGTGGTGGCAGACACGCGGGAACGTGCACAGCGGTGGCTGGATGGCAGTCTGGTGCAGAAACTGCTGGCCTGGCCTGTGGCAGAGGCCCAGCAGATGCCGCCGTTCATCTTGCAAATACAGCGTGGCCGGGTTTATCTGCGCATGGAATATCCACGCCACGCCTTACCTATGCTGGAGCATGCGGTGGCGGTGCTTACGCAGGCCTGCGTCTCTGCGCAGGCGTTGGCTGCCGATTAACTGCCGTGCTCGACGATCCGCAAAAGCGTAGAGCGGTCGCGCACCATCAGACCCGCTGGCTCGATGCCAATGGCATTGTCGCGCTCCATGGCCTTGAGCTCTTGGTTGACGCGTTGGCGCGATGCCCCCAACAGCTGCGCCAGTTCTTCCTGCGCCAGTTGCAGGCTGATGCGAACCTCGTTCGGATTGGCCAGGCTGGGCACACCGTAGCTACGTGCCAGGTGCAGCAGTTGCTTGGCGAGCCGGGCGCGCAGGGGCAGGGTGTTGAGGTCTTCTACCAAGCCAAACAATTGCCGGATACGTCGCGAATGCAGGCGCAACAGGGCTTCATATAGTTCGGTGTGCAGCGCCAGTACCTTTTTGAAGTCGGCTTTGGCGACGCACAGCAGAGTGGTTTCGCCATGTGCGTAGGCATCGTGGGTCCGGCGGTCGCCGTCAAATATGGCCACATCGCCAAACCAGTTGCCGGGTTCCAGGTAGGTCAATGTGATTTGTTTGCCCGAAATCGAAGTGGAACTGACCCGCACGGCACCTTTGGCGCAGGCCACCCACTCTTCCGGTGGATCGCCTCGGGCAGCGATAAGCCCGTTGTCCTGGTAGCGTTTGACGTAGGCACAACGCAAAATGTCATGCCGCAGCGATGGAGAGAGCGAGGCAAACCAGTGCCCCGCGTTGATCGCTGCACGCTCTTCTATGGTGAGGATAGGTTCGTCCATGGCCTGTGTCTTGCGTAGCTAAAAATAGCTCAATTGTCGTGCCGGTGTGTGGCGGGGATGCCCAGGGCTGTCGCCAGCGCGTCTATGGAACTGGGCCATACAGTGTTTCAGGTAGGCCACGTGTGCTTGCTCTAATATGCCATATGGATGCAGTTGGGCCCATAATTCGATGCTATTAGTTGCCTCCTGGCCGTTTTCAGATGGTATCGTGTAACCAAATTTAAAAAACGCTAAAAACTGCAGTGAAACTCAGAAACACCCTCCTTGGATCGACCCTTCTGGTCGCCGCATTTGGTAGCTCAGCATTGACCCTCGGACGCGCGCGAGGCGCAGTGGTGTTGGGTCAGCCTCTGGATCTGGCTGTGGATGTGCGCTTGGACTCTGCGGACGATACCGGCAATGCCTGTTTTGAAGCAGAGGTGTTCCATGGCGATGGACGGGTGGACGCAAGCCGTGTACGGGTCATCGTCGTGTCGGGTAACCAAGGCCAGGATGCGGTGGTACGCATCCGCTCTTCGGCTGTGGTGGATGAGCCTGTGGTGGGCGTGGTACTGCGCTCCATTTGCGGCCAAAAAGCCTCGCGCCGCTATGATTTTTTGACCGACTTCCCTGTTGAAACACGTGCGGCTGCCGTGCCCACGATCATTCCCCCTGTTATTTCCAATGCCACGCCAACAGCAGACGGCTCTGCCCCTGGTCCGGTTGCCGCCCCTCGCGCAGCTGCTGTCGTCGCCCCCCGGGATGCGGTTGTGCGCCGTGCCCCACGGGTTTTGTCAGCACCGATTGTTAAAGCCCCAGTAAAGCCCGCACCCAAGCCGGTACAGGCGAAAGAATCTGCACCAGCAGCACAACCCGTCGCCAAGCCTGCGGCGGAAGCACCTGACAACAAGCCTCGCTTGAAGTTGGAAGCTGCACCTGCCCCCGATACGCGTGCGGTACAGCTCAAAACTACCGCCGATCTATTGGTCGATCCTGCGGAAGACCCACAGAAACGCGCCTCGGCAGCCGCAGCCTGGCGTGAGTTGAACAATCTGCCGGTGGAAAATGCGCCAGAGAAGCAGCGCCTGCTGACCCTGGAGGCTGAGTCCAAAACACTCAAAGCCCTACTGGCCAAAAATGAAGCCGACTTCAAGCTACGTCTTGAACGGTTGGAGGGCAGCCGCAATGACGATGGCTTGCTCTACACACTGGGTGGCTTGTTATTTGCCGCATTGGCTGCAGCCGGTTTTTGGTGGAACCGGGCTCGCCAGAATGCCAAGGATGTAGGCGCAGACTGGTCCAACCAAAGTGAGCCACCTGTGCTGGAACGGAGCCGTCCAGCACCACTCAGCCGATCCGCTGCGTTGGTGGAGGACGCACCGCCCAATACATTCCCCGGCGCATCCCACGACATTGCCGAGCTGGACGCATCGTTGTTTGAGGATTTGAAAAAATTGAACGCGGCAACCATGCCCGCCAAACCGGTGCCCCCTCCTTCCTCGGTCAGTGCGAAGGCTGTGCCCGCGCGTAGCGTGTACCCGGAGGACTTTTTGGACGTACAGCAGCATGCAGATTTCTTTGTATCTCTGGGACAGTACGACCAAGCGATTGATGTACTGACCAACAGCATCGACGACAATATCGAAGTCAATCCGTTAGCGTATCTGGAGCTGCTGAAGATCCACCACACACTGGGACGGCAGGCGGAATACAACCAATTGCGCGATGCGTTTAACCGCATCTTTAATTGCCAATTGCCTATGTTCTCGTCATTCACTGACGAGGGCAAGCCGTTGGAGGCCTATCCGGCCGTGCTGCGCAATATCGAGACCCAGTGGGGAAGCCCCGAGGTGCTGGAGTTGATGGAATCCTGCATGTTCCGTGAGCCCGGCGCTGCGTTAAGCCAAGTATTTGATCTGGCTGCGTACCGTGAGCTTCTGTTGCTCTACGCGATGGCCAAAGATGCAGGCCGCCGGACGACCCCAAGTAGTTTTGGCACGCTCCCCATGGACACCCAGCCCATGCTGGACAGGGGTGTCCGTCCAAGCAACAGAGCAGCATTGCTGCCGCAAGCCGCGCAGCCGATGGACATGTCTTTTTCCCAAGAAACCAGCATTACCCAGCCCATGCTATTGATGCCAGACACGCCAGCGTCTGAGCTAGCACCCCTGCCACCCGAGCCTGCAGCCGTCTCGACCCGCCAACCACTGGATCTTGACCTGGATCTGGATCTGAATCTGGATTTCTCGAACTCGGAGCTATTGGCGATGCAGGAGCCGCCAGCAAAACAGGCCGCAGCGTTGGATCTGGCTCCGTTGGACTTGGACCTGGGTCTGGGGCCGATGGACCCGCAATTGCCTGCCGTTGCACCTGCTGTGGCCGAAACGCCTCCCTTGCCGCTCATTGATACCCATATGTTGGAGTTTGATTTATTCGACCCGAACACCGAAGCCAAGATTTCGCCGAAAGCCAAGTAAAGACCACTCAGTCAAAAGCCGATACAGAATTCAATTCTGTATCGGCTTTTTTGTGCTCTATCGCAGTCTAAATATGCGTTTATAGCTATGAATTAAGTAGCAATTTAATTTAGCGCCGGACCTGCAAGGCCGCCGGGTTGATGATGTTGGTAGGCGCGCCGTTGATAAAGTTAAGTACGTTTTCAAATGCAGCGTTGAAATACATCTCGTAGCTGTTTTGTTCTACATAGCCGATATGCGGTGTGCAAATGCAGTTCTCCAACCGCAACAGCGCATGGCCTTGCAGTATGGGTTCGCTTTCAAACACATCGACAGCAGCCAGACCAGGGCGCCCCCGGTTCAAGCCTGTCAGCAGGGCGTCGGGTTCGATTAGTTCGGCGCGCGAGGTATTGACCAGCAGCGCTGTAGGCTTCATGCGCGATAGGTCTTCCAGGGTCACGATGCCCTTGGTTTCGTCATTTAGCCGGAGGTGTAGCGACAGCACGTCGGCCTGGGCAAACAGCTCTTCTTTGCTGGACACTACCTCTATGCCATCTGCCAGAGCCCGGGTGCGGGATGTTTCGCGCCCCCACACCAGGACCTTCATGCCAAAGGCCCGTGCATAGGTGCTCACCAGTTGTCCAATGCGGCCATAACCCCAGATACCGATAGTCTTGCCCTTGAGTACCGTACCCATGCCGAAGTTGGCCGGCATGGACGAGGTCTTCATGCCCGACTGCTGCCAGACGCCGTGCTTCAAGTTACTGATGTACTGCGGTAGGCGCCGGGTTGCTGCCATGATCAGTGCCCAGGTTAGTTCGGCCGGAGCGACTGGAGAGCCGCCGCCTTCGGCAACCGCAATGCCGCGTTCGGTGCACGCAGAAATGTCCACATGGGCACCAATGCGCCCAGTTTGGGCGATCAGTTTGAGGCGTGGCAGCTTCTCAATCAACTGCCGGTTCAGCTGGGTGCGCTCGCGGATCAACACGATGATGTCGGCATCTTTGAGCCGTACAGACAGCTGGCCCAAGCCCTTGACCGTATTGGTGTAGACCTTGGCTGCGTAGGGTTCCAGCTTGGTGGCGCAGTCCAGTTTGCGCACAGCATCTTGGTAGTCGTCGAGGATCACAATGTTCATCCCCTGATTGTGCCTTGATGCGCAACGGTGTCGGGGCTGGCATGTCTCTTTCCGATACCAAAATGTCGAATGGGCAGCTGTCGCTGGTGCTCCTTGGGGGGATCGCCGATTACTGTAGCAAAGTGCCGTTGCGTGGGGCTGCTTCCAAGGCGGCCAAGCGGTCCAGTTCGGCGCACACGTCGGCCATGCGCCCGGAGATACGCATGCGGCCTGCGTGGGTGTGGTTGTGTGGCGACGGCTCTGCCACCTGCAGCACCCGCAGGGGACGCGCTGGGCGGGAGGGTGTGGTCGGGATGTGGGCAAAGGTGCTGTGCACCGGTGAGCTGAGAGCGTAGCTATTGCAGACCGTGCTGCGTGCTGGGCCGGGTCGCAGCGGGGTGGAGGTGTGCACGCTGTGGTGTTTGCCGGTATTGGATGCGATCCATCCGAGCAGGCCGTGCACGGAGTCCAGCAGGTTGGTAGGCGAAAACGATGCGATTCCCATATAAAACTCCCACAACAGCGTGTGTTGGATACGGTTGGACGAACGGAGGCCTTGCTGCGCCGTGTGGCTGCAAAACGGGTGGTGAAGACAAAGGTAAGGGCGTGCTTGTGGGGCTACCCAAGCGCGGCCCTGGGGGCTACATCAGCAAGGTGTTGCGGATGAGGCCTACAGCCAGGCCTTCGATGGCGAAGCTCTCGCCCGGCTCGACGACGATGGTGGCGTAGTCGGGGTTTTCGGGCAGTAGCTCGATCACATCTTTGTTGCGTCGAAAGCGTTTGACGGTGACGTCATCGCCCAGCCGGGCGACCACGATCTGGCCGTTTTTGGCATCGGTGGCGGACTGCACCGCCAGCAGGTCACCGTCCAGGATGCCAATGTCGCGCATGGACATGCCGCGCACCTTGAGCAAGTAGTCCGGCTTGTGGCGGAACATGCTGCTTTCTACGTGGTAGGTTTGGTCCACGTGTTCCTGCGCCAAAATCGGGGAGCCCGCCGCGACGCGGCCAATCAGCGGTAAGGCGAGTTGGCTGAGTGTGTGCTGAAAGCGTGATTCGTTGATGCTGCGCAGGGTGTCACTTTTGAGGCGGATGCCGCGCGATGTGCCGCTGACCAGCTCGATGGCACCCTTGCGGGCCAGGGCCTGCAGGTGTTCTTCAGCCGCGTTGGCGGATTTGAAGCCCAATGTACTGGCAATTTCGGCCCGGGTGGGCGGCGCACCGGTGCGGGCAATGGCGGCCTGGATCAGGTCCAGAATCTGCTGCTGGCGGGCGGTGAGCTTGGCGGGGAAAGTGGGCAGGTCCATGGGGTAGCTCCGGTGGCGTGAGGGTGACTGGGCTGTCTTAATATCCAGTACCTGTATTTTTAACCAGTTTTTGAAAGTTTGCAAGCCATGGCGATAAATTCCAACAGTCCGCACCAGATCGTCGTGCTGGGTACCGGCGGCACCATTGCGGGCCGGGCCAGCCAGGCGGGTGACAACATTGGCTACACCGCAGGTGAAGTGGGGGTAGCTCAGTTGCTGGAATTGCTGCCCGGTGGAGCGGCGTTGCTGGCCGAGCAGGTGGCGCAGGTGGATAGCAAGGACATGGGTTTTGCCCTGTGGCAGCAGCTGGCGCAGCGTTGTGCGCACTGGCTGGCGCAGCCGGAGGTGCAGGGCATCGTCATCACCCATGGCACCGACACCCTGGAGGAAACCGCCTATTTCTTGCAGGCTGTGCTGTGCCCCGCCAAGCCGGTGGTGCTGGCCTGCGCCATGCGCCCGGCCACGGCTCTGGTGCCGGACGGGCCGCAAAACCTGCTGGATGCCGTGGCGGTGGCCAGCATGCCTGGTGCACGCGGCGTGGTGGCGGTGTGCGCGGGCCGCATCCACAGCGCGCTGGATGTGCAAAAGGTGCACAGCTACCAGGTGGACGCGTTTGCCTCGGGGGATGCCGGGTTGGTCGGCGTGGTGGAGGAGGGGCGGGTGCGGCTGCAGCGTGTCTGGCCAGATTACGTTTATGAACAAAATTGGCCTCTAGCGCAGGTGGAATGTGCGCAAGCAGCTATCAAAAATATAGTAAATGGCACATTTCCCGCCAGCGGCTGGCCGCGTGTCGAAATCGTGTTGAACTACGCGGGGGCCAGTGGGTTGCTGGTGGATGCGTTGGTGGCCCAGGGTGTGCAGGGCTTGGTGGTGGCGGGCACGGGCAATGGCACGCTGCATGCCGACTTGCAGGCCGCGTTGCTGCGTGCAGTGGCGGCGGGCGTGGCGGTGGTGCGGGCGACCCGCTGCGTGTTTGGCCGGGTGCTGGCGACGCCTGCGGATGTGGTCATTGATTCCCAGGGGCTGGCGCCGGTGAAGGCGCGCATCGCGTTGATGCTGGCCTTGCTGGCCAATTCCGCTTCCAGTTCCATTCGAGATTAGGCGCGAAGCCGCAGGCAGTGCTATCGCACGGCCAGGCGAAGTAACGACATATCGGATGGAACTGGAAATGGAATAAGTCATGAAAAAAGCCGCCGGGCACATTGCCGGGCGGCTTTTTTGAGAGTGGTGGGAGTTACGCTGCCAGTGCGGCGAATGCCCGTGCAGTTATTTCGTCCACGCTGCCGGTGCCGCTGATGGCACGGTACTGGGGGGCGGCGGTGGGTTCGTTGCGGGCCCAGCTGGAGTAGTAATCGACGAGAGGGCGGGTTTGGGCGCTATACACCTCCAGGCGCTTGCGCACGGTGGCCTCCTTGTCGTCGTCGCGT
>CANFZJ010000113.1 GCA_947451445.1 Comamonadaceae bacterium | reverse complement strand
TCCTTGATGGTGGCTTGGGCACCTTGCTCGGCCTTCAGGTCGCAGGCCAGGCATTCGGGTACGTCTTCACCGACCAGAATCTTGGCCAGGTCTTGCAGGTTGGGCAGGCCGTCCAGCGTGAAGATGCGGTCCATCAGCTGGTCTGCATGCTTCATTTCACCTATGGACTCGGCGTATTCTTTCTTGGCTAGCTTGTCCAGGCCCCAGTGCTTGTACATGCGGTAGTGCAGGAAGTACTGGTTGATGGCGGTAAGCTCGTTTTTGAGTTGCGCTTGCAGATGCGCGATGACTTGAATGTCGCCCTTCATGGTGGCCGTCCTTTGTTGATTAATTCACTCTGCATTGTCGGTGACGCCAGCGCAGATTTCAAAAATGGCGCTTCGATACCCCCACGTTTGCGCTATGAGTACGAACACGCGTGATAGGCATTCGCAGGCGTTTTTTGGGTTCATTGCATAGCTTGAAATGGAATCGTAAAATTCTGCTTCAACTCCAGGAGCCTGTCATGGACGTTTCATCCTCTACTTCTTCTGTTACCCGGCAATACACCCAACCCGTGCAGTCCAGCGACGACGCGCAGCAGGCCCAAAACCGTGCCGTGCGCCAGCAACAGCAGCAAGCGGCCCAAAAAACCGAACAAGCCCAGAAGCCCGTGGTCAATGGCCAAGGTCAGACCATCGGAAGCCTGGTCAATACCACGGCCTGAACGGCTGCGGTCTGCATAGGCCACCGCCATGGCCAGCATCTCTGCCATCACCAGCCCCACGCCGGTTTCTGTATCGGTGCTGGACCGTTCGCGTCTGGTGCAGGCGCGCCGTGATGCCGATGCCGCGCAAACCACAGCCGATGAACTGCGCGACCGTGCTGACCGGGCCGACCGGGCCGCACGTACCAGCCAAGACAACGCCCGCGACCTGGCCGAGCGCAGCCAGCAGATGGAGGCCACGTATGCGCGGCAGCACAACGGCATTGCGCGTACCGGACGCATCCTGAATGTGAGTGCCTGAGTGCTTCAACGGTGCAGCCGACCCGAAGCATGCAAGCGTGCTTTAAGCCCCCCGCCTATTTGTAGCAGGGTGTTACAGCTTGACCGTTACCCGGCACCACACTATTCTCAGTAGCGACTCGCTTGCGCCCCCATTGCACTATCCATGGAGCTACTGATTGCATGAAAACCGACTCCCGAATTGAGACGCAGCAGCGCCTGCAGGCGCTGCTGGCGCGCGTTACCGGTGCCCCTGTGTCCACGGCTGTAGAGGCCGAACTGGCCACTATTGTGGGCGATGCTTTCGGGGACGCGCCCAGCGCAGATGCTCCGGTAGAGACGCGGGAGGTCACCATTTTGGTGGCCGACTTGCGTGGCTTCATTGCGCTCACCGCCACCCACCCGGCGGGTACCATCGTGACCATGCTCAACCTGTGCCTGGAGCGCATGAGCGAGGTGATTTACCGCTACCAGGGCAGCATCGACAAGTTCACCGGCGACTCCATGACGGTGTTGTTTGGTGCCCCTGTGGCCCGGCCCGACGACGTGATGCGCGCCATGGCCTGCGCGGTCGAAATGCAACTGGCCATGCGCCAGCTGAACGACCAGTACCAGCGCGGCCGCATGCCCGAGCTGTACATGGGCATCGGCATCAACACCGGCACGGTGATGGCGGGGCGGTTTGGCTCCGAGGCGTTTTCACAGTACACCGTGATCGGTAACGATGTCAGCCTGGCGTCGCGGATCGAGTCGTTCAGCCTGCGTGGCCAGGTACTGGTCAGCGAAAACACCTACAAACGCAGCGACGGCACGGTGTCGGTGACCGACCCGGTGGAGGTGTTTGTGGCGGGCAAACTGCTGCCGGTGAAGGTGCGCGAGCTGGTTGCGATCCCCGCGCTGCACCTCAAAGTGCCACGCCAGGAGTTTCGCCGCAGCCACCGCGCCGAGGTGCGCATCCCCTGCAACCTGCAGATCATGGAAGGCACGACCGTGCTGCCGCAAGGCGTCAAAGCGCATATTCTGGACATCGGCTACCACGGCGTGCTGCTAGAGCTGGAGCTGCCGATTGAAGTCGGTTTTGACGTGAAGCTCAATTTCGACATGACGCTGGTGGAATACCCGGTCACCGACATTTTTGCCCGCGTTGCCAAGATCAAACACGAAAACGGCCAGGTGCTGGCTGGACTAGAGTTCACCGCGCTGGGCACCGAGACCAATACCAAGCTGCAGATGTTTGTGCAGATGCTGGTCGGGGCGGGATGATTTGTACACCCCCAGGCTACACACTTCGTGTTTTCGCCAACCCCCTTGCAGGGGGCAACACCTGCAGCCTGGCAAAGCCAGTTCTGCGGTGTTCTGGAATGGAGAGGGTGCGCCATTGCGACCCGGCTTGGTTTTTGTGTTTCTGCTATTTAATATGTAGCTACTGGCGCACGTTCTGTATGCGCTAATGGCATATTTGGCTTACATCGCCCAGATGCGCGGTTTGGCTGCCGACATCTGCCAAAAATGGGCGCGCCACGCCGCCCATACCTGTTTCATCAAATCCATCGCGGGTTCTACCAGCGGGGCCAGGGCGCGGACTACCACCACCTGGCCATGGGGGCTGGTCGCGCCTGCGCTGGGATGCAAGGCGTGCTGGTCGATAACCTGGCGGGCAACATCCAGCGCCGCTGTGCGGCGGGCGTTGTCCAGCTTGCTACCCGTCAAAAAGAAGATCGACGCCATGCAGCGGTGTCCGGCCAAGCCCAGCGGGCTGTCCAGCAGGCGCTGGTCGCTGGCGTCGATGCGGCCGCGCTCCAGCCAGACGCCGGGTAGCTCCAGGTGCTGGCAAAAACGGCCTTGGGTATAGGGCTGCTGGGCTTGCGGCAGGCCAAACGCGGTGACGTCCCAACCCATCAGCTCTGCACCGGGCGCCAGGTGGAAACGCAGCCGGTTTTCGGCCTGGCACTGGTTGTAGCAAATCGCCTCGCTGGGCAGCCACTCCAGCCGCCCGCCGGGGGCTACGTGGATCTGTGTGTCTTGCAGTGCCGCTGCGCCGTTGGACCGGTAAAACCGGGTCGCGCCGGGCGTGGTGATCAGGCCGTGCGCCCCTGGCCCTACGTCTACCCGGATGTCCAGCGTGTCTCCGCCCACCAGCCCACCCGGCGGGTGCACCAGCACGTTGTGGCACACCGCATCGCCCTCGGGGTACAGGCTTTGCAAGATGCGCAGCGGCCCGCTGTGTTGGTGCCGGGCCACGCTGCGAGCGGCTTCCAGGCGGTAGTTCAGGTCAAGTTGGGCGTGCCAGGTCACGTTTTTAGGCCTTTGTGTTGAGTACGGAGCCGAGCAGGCGGTCCTGGGTTTTAAACACGCTCAGATTGGCCAGAAAGCTGTTTTTGGCCTGCAACTGGGCTACCACGTCGTTTTCCAGACCCGCATTGTCTTCAGCCGATCGCTCCACCCGCGTGCTGACGCCGCCCCCTGCCTGGGTTTGCTGTTGCACGTTCAGGCGTTGGAAACCAGGTGTCTGCGCGTTGGCTACATTGTGCGCAGCGGCATCCAGCCGCGTTTGCGCTGCCTGCAGGCCGGACTGGGAAATGGCAGATAGGGTGTTCATGCGAATGGCTCCTGCAAGCTCCGGGCCTGCTGGGGGGATTTTAGGATGGGGGGCTGGGGCTCCCAACTGCCGCCTGTGCGTCGGGCCGGAGCGGGCGCTACTGAAGAATAGCGGGTGGCACTGTTCTATGCAAATAGTGCGGCAGCGAATATTCCACCGGCACTACTAGCTATACAAACAATAGCACCTGTGTCATCAAGCTTTCATCCAGAACGCAGATGCTAGCCACGCGGCATGTCGCCGCAGCCACCTTTGCGAGACCGCCATGACACACGCCGACACCACCATTGACCCGTCTGCCGACATTGCCGAAGAAGATTTCGAGACCCTGGGCGACCACCACCGCATGGCGGCGCACCACTTTGCGGCTGCGGCCAAGCACCATCTGCTGGCTGCCGAGGCGGACGATGACGGCGACGACGAAGCCGCTGCGCGCCAGGCCTATATGGCCTACCGCCACCAGCTCAATGCCGTGCAGTTCGCCGAAATCGCCACGATGGACAGCGAGAGCATGGACGATGAAGACGCCATGGAGCTGGCAGGCAGCTGAAGGCTGCGCTGCGCACCGCGCGCTGGGTTTTAAGAAAAAAATGGCTGCCAATGCAGCCCTTTTTTTGCTATTAATTAAATAGCTACTTGCGCAGATGGAATGTGCGCCAGAGCCTTAAAACACCGCGCAGGCGTCTGGCCCGCAACCCAGCTCCAGGCCCGCCGTGGCGGCAGGCATATGGGACTGCAATGCATGGGCAAACGCCTCTGGCTGGCCGATGTAATTCCCCAAGGGCAGTAACTGGGTACGGCCATCGGCTTGCAGCACAAAGGTGGGGAAGCCCGCGCCGCCCACCTGCTGCAGCAAGGCACGGCTCTGCGCCATGTGCTGGTCGGTAGCCGCGCCCGTCAGGGCCAGCAGGGCGGCACGGAAAGCGTCGGACGCGTAGCCCAGTTCCTCGGCAATCGCCACCAGCACGCCCGTATCGGCAATGCGGCGGCCATCGCGGTAGTGCGCCTGCTGTACCTTTTTGACAAACGCGATGCCTGCAGCGGGGTCGTCCTGGCGCAGCTGCATGGCGGCCAGCATGCCGGTGATGGGCGGGGCGGAGTCCATCACGGCGGTGCTGTCGTTCAGCAGGCCGTCAAAGTACGCGTCGCCAAACGGCTGGCCCGATGCCTGGGCAATGCGGCGGTCGTGCGGCATGACAAAGCTGCGCCACTGCGCACTGACCTGCTGGCGTTGCGCCCCGGCCAGCATGCCGCCTGCGTGGGGCACGACTTGCAGGCCCGGTACGGCCAGGGCGGCGTCTACCAGCGGCGCGGCCCCGTAGCACCAGCCGCACAGCGGGTCGTGGATGTAATGCAGAACGGCAGATGGGGTCATGGTGCAAGTGGGGAATGGATGGAACGGCGAAGTATGGCGGTCTTTTGGGGGGCGATAAACCCCTGCAGATGCACTTGTTTGTTGCAGAAAGTGGCCGTTTCAGTGCATGAAAACTATCTATTTGATAGCGCTTACCGCAGATTGGATGTGCGACAGAGGCACTTTGTCTCAAAAATAAAAAAGGGCGGCACATGCCGCCCTGTTCAGCCAACCCGCAGGCTGCTTACATGGATCAGTAGCTGCCCAGAGGTACGGGCACGCCGCCCTTGTAGGTGTAGAAGGTGATCGGTGCGCCCTTCATGTTGCCCTTGTCGTCAAACGCATAGTTGCCTGCCACACCTTTGTAGGTGTCGGTGTAGAGCAAAGGTGCCACCTTGGCCGGGTCCAGTGAGTTGGCTTTTTGCATGGACGCGATGATGAAGTTGGTCTGGTCGTAGAACGACGCGCCGTAGGTGTCCGGGTCCTGGTTGAAGCGCTTTTTGTAGTTGGCTTTGAACGCCGGGCCGTCGGCCACTTTGTCCAGCACCGCACCGCCCTGGGCGCAGAACACGGTGTCGTTCACCGCGTCGCCGCCCAGTTTGCCGGTTTCTACGGTACACATGGCGTCGCCGCCCAGCAGCTTGGCGGTGATGCCCAGCGACTTCATCTGGCGGACCATGGGGCCGGCCTGGGCTGCGTAGCCGCCGTAGAAGATCACGTCGGGCTGTTTAGCCTTCATGTTGGTCAGGATGGCGGAGAAGTCGGTGGCCTTGTCGGTGGTGAACTCGGCGCCCACGATGGTCAGGCCCTGGGCCTTGGCTTCTTTGGTGAATTCCATCGCCAGACCCTGGCCAAAGGCGGTGCGGTCGTCGATCACGCCCACGGTTTTGGCCTTCAGCACCTTGGCGGTGTAGACGGCTACGCGGGAGCCGATTTCGTTGTCGCCCGCCATGATGCGGAACAGGTTTTTATAGCCACCCAGGGTCACCTTGGGGTTGCTGCCCACGGTGGACAAAATGGCGCCACCGTCGTTGTACACACGCGATGCGGGGATGGCCACGCCGGAGCAGTAAGGCCCCATCACGTACTTGATGCCGGCGTCCACCAGCTTTTGCGCCACGCTGACGCCGGCCTTGGGGTCGCAGGCGTCGTCTTCGGACTCCAGCACGAACTTGAGGGTTTTACCGCCCACCATGATCTTCTTGGCGTTGGCTTCTTCCAGCGCCATGCGCACGCCGTTTTCGTTGTCTTTGCCGGCAAATGCATTGGCACCGGACAAGGGGCCGGTGTGGCCGAATTTGACGATCTGCTCTTGCGCCTGCGCGCCCCCGGCCAGTGCCAGAGCGATAGCGCCAGCGAGTGAGAGCCGTGTGAAAGTTGTTTGCATGGACTGGATCCTAAAAAGGGTGGAACAAAAACTAAGCAAGCGCACTGTAGGCGCGGATGGGGGGGTGAAGGGGTGGGTTTGTTCTTACCAATGCTTACCTGAAGAAGGTGTCCAGGTTAAGAAGTTTGGCTAATAGTTTTCACCCTCCATTAGTAGTTGAACCTGTTGCATAAGCAGCAAGCGTGCCAATCCGCGCAGGCACCAGCGGCACCCGGGGCGCGGGTGGCGTCCAGCCCAGCAAAAACTGCGTGGCCGCACCGCAAACACGGCCCTGGCAGGCCCCCATGCCGCAGCGGCTGTGCAGCTTGGCGTCGGTCCAGCCGCTGCACGGGGTTAACTGTTCAAAACGTACGTCTTCGCAGCGGCAGACCACGGTGTCGGCGGCGGGCAGTTGTTTCAGCTGTGGCTGCAGCGCAAAGCTGTGCTGCAGCTGGCGTGCAAAGCTGTCCCAGCGCGCGCGCTCGGGGGCGTGCTGTTGCGCGGCCGCTGTGTCTCCCACGGCGGCATACCCGGCGATGCGGCCCTGGGCCAGGGCCCGTTCGCTGCCGCCAAAACCGGTGCATTCGCCTGCGGCATACACGTGGGGCAGGCTGGTGGCTTGCAACGCATCGACGGCGATGGACTGCACGCCGCTGGCGTCCACCGCCAGGCCGCAGCCCAGCAGCTGGGCCAGCTGCACGTTGGGCACCAGGCCAAAGCCGCAGGCCACGCGGTCGCAGGCCAGTTCCCAAACGCGCGCACCCTGCTGCAACCGCACCGATTCCACCTGGTCCTGCCCCAGTGCTGCCACGATGCGGGTGGACGTGGCATACCGGGGCGACGCCAGCGCCAGGGCCTGCACCGCCTTGCCGGGCCAGCGCCACAGCTGCGCTGCAAAGCCCGCCACCGCCGCCAGGCTGGCCTGTTCGGCAATCTGCAGTACCTGCGCGCCCGCCTTGCGTGCCGTGGCTGCCGCCGCCAGCAGCAGCGGGCCACTGCCGGCGATGGCGATACGCTCGCCCGCCACCGGCATGCCTGATTTGACCAGCGCCTGCAACCCACCTGCGCCGGTGACGCCGGGCAGCGTCCAGCCGGGGAAGGGCAGCAGCAGTTCGCGTGCACCCAGGCACAGGATCAGCTTGCGCCAGGTGATGTGCCAGCCGTGGTCGGCGTCTTCCAGCAGCAGGGTCTGCGCGGCTGAGGCGGCCACTACGCGGGTGGCGCTGAAGATGCGCACATTGCCAAAGGCCGCCACGGCGTCACGCAGCTGGCGGGCCGCACGCGGCAGGTGGGCGGCCGGGCCGTCACGCCAGATCTGGCCGCCGGGCGCGGGGTTGTCGTCCACGATGGCGATGGACGCACCGCTGGGGGCCGCAGCCAGCGCGGCGGCCAGGCCGGCCGGCCCGGCACCGATGATGAGGATGTCGCAGATCACCGCAGCACCTCCACCCGCATACCGTCTACACACAGGGTCTGGCAGGCCAGGCGTCGCCGCCCGTCTACGCTGACGCGGCATTCCTGGCACACGCCCATGCCGCACATCGGCGCACGCGGCTGGCCGCTGACGGAGATACGTGCCGTGGCCCGCCCCAGCGCCGCAGCGATGGTGCAGCCGGGGGGCACGGTGACGGCTTGGTCGTCTATCCACAGGTTCATACGTGCACCTTGTCAAAGCGTTGCAGGGTATAGGGCGCGGTGTCTAGGGGTGCGGTGCGGTCGGTCATCAGCGCGGCCAGGATGTCGGCCGAGGCCAGCGCGGTGGTGACACCCAGCCCCTCGTGGCCCACGGCCAGCCACAGCCCTTCGCGCCCGGGGTGGCGGCCCAGGATGGGCAGGCTGTCGGGCGTGGCGGGGCGCAGGCCGGTCCAGGCGCGGATGGCGCTCAGGTCGGCCATGCCGGGCAGGTAGTGCAAGGCGCGTTGCAGCATCTGCGCCAACATGACCGCGTCCACCGCCGGGTCGGTCACATCGTATTGGCGCGACGAGCCAATCAGCAGCTGCCCGGTGGGGCGCGGCTGCAGGTTGAAGGCCACCGACGGCGCTTCGCTGTGGTGCGAACTGGTCAGGTAGCCCAGCTCGATCAGCTGGTGCTGCACCGTGCCGGGGTAACGGTCGGTGATGAGCAGATGGCCCTTTTTGGGGCGGATGGGAAGCTCGGGGCACAGCACGGTGGACGGCATGCCCGCGGCTAGCAAAATTTGCGGAGCACGGCGGGTGCTGCCATCGGCCAGACGCACCGAGTTAG
>CANFZJ010000112.1 GCA_947451445.1 Comamonadaceae bacterium | reverse complement strand
TTCGATCTTCACTTCCAGCACTTCCAGGTTGTCCTGGCGCTCCAGGTGGACCTTGATGTCGTCGGCGTTGATCGACACGTATTTGCTGATCACCGCGACCAGTTCACGTTGCAGCGCGGGCAGGTAGTCGGGGCGGCTGTTGCCCCGGCCACTGCGTTCGTGCGCCAGGATGATCTGCAGCCGCTCTTTGGCCACCGAAGCGGTTTTTTTCTTTTCCCCGAGCAGGAAAGACAGAAACGACATGGCTTATCTCCCGCCAAAGATGCGCTTGAAGAAGCCGGGCTTGACCGCTTCGACAAAGCGCATGGGTTTGTCTTCGCCCAGAAAGCGTGCCACCACGTCTTTGTAGGCCTCGGATACATCGCTGTCCGCCAAGTGGATGGCGGGCAGGCCTTGGTTGGAGGCTTGCAGCACGGTTTCCGACTCGGGGATGACGCCCATCAGCGGGATGCGCAGGATGTCCTGGATGTCGTCCAGCGACAGCATGTGGCCGTCTTCGACCCGCACCGGGTTGTAGCGGGTGATGACCAGGTGCTCCTTGATGGGGGCCAGGCCCTCAATGGCGCGCTTGGTTTTGGAGCCCAGCATGCCCAGAATGCGGTCCGAGTCGCGCACCGATGACACCTCGGGGTTGGTCACCACCAGCGCCTCGTCGGCAAAGTGCATGGCCATCAAGGCGCCAGTCTCGATACCTGCGGGCGAGTCGCAGACGATGTACTCAAAGCCCATGTCGCCCAGGTCTTTCAGCACGCGCTCCACGCCGTCTTGGGTCAGCGCGTCTTTGTCGCGGGTTTGCGAGGCGGCCAGTACGAACAGGTTGTCGCACTGCTTGTCTTTGATGAGGGCCTGGTTCAGGTTGGCCTCGTTGTGGATGACGTTGATCAGGTCGTACACCACGCGGCGTTCGCAGCCCATGATCAGGTCCAGGTTGCGCAGGCCGACATCGAAGTCGATCACCGCCGTCTTGTGGCCGCGCAGCGCGAGGCCGGATGCAAAACTGGCGCTGGTGGTGGTCTTGCCAACGCCACCTTTGCCGGAGGTCACCACGATGATTTTGGTCATGGGTTGCGGGTCTTTCTGGGTTCTGGGTTTGAATGGGGTTACGGATGCGGGCGGCGGACGGCGCACAGGGTTTTGCTTGCGTCGCGTCGCCATTACAGGGCTTCCATGACCAGCTTTTCGCTGAGCAGCCGCACCTGGGCTGGTTTACCCAGCACCTCGGCGGGCAGGGGGATGTCGGATGTGCGGTAAATACCGGCGATGGAGACCAGCTCGGCGTCCAGGCAGGTGCTGAAAATACGAGCGTCTTGATTCCCCTTGGCACCGGCAATGGCGCGGCCGCGCAGCGGGGCATAGACGTGGATGCTGCCATCGGCCAGCACCTCAGCCCCGTTGCTGACCATGGCCAGCACCACCAGATCGCAGCCCTTGGCGTAGACCTGCTGGCCGGAGCGCAGAGGTTTGTCGATGACCAGTGCGGTGCTGGGCACGGTGACAGCAGGCGCGGCAGGGGGCGGCGGTGGCGGGGCCACTTTGGCCAGCGGCACGGCGTGGGCAATGTCCGGGGCCGACACCAGCCCGACGTGGTTGGCTGCCTTGTGCTGCGCTGCGTTGCCGCCATGCACGGCAATCGGCTGCATGCGGTAGCTGCGTAGCAGGGCGATCAGCTGTTTGAAGTCAATCGCCGCCGTTTCCTCTGCCACCGCCAGCAGGTTGAGCACCACCGGGTCCTGGTCAAAGAAGTCCGGCGTGTCGCCAAAGCGGGCCTCCAGCTCGCGCCCCAGCGCGGCCAGGTCGGCCGTTTTGAGCAGCACCGCCACCAGCGGCAGCGTGGCGCTTTTCAGGTCAAAGCAGGCACGGGCTTGCCCGGTGGGTACAGACGACATGGGTGGGGGTGGGGAAAAAGAAACGAATTTTACTGTGCCATCGGGCCACAGCAGTCGATTGCTATCGTATTAATAGCTGTCAGCGCAGGTGCTACCTGCGCTGACAGTGTTTTTTACCCCAAAGCTACCCGGTTTGCCAGATGCGCCAGGGCTTCTTCCACCTGGTCCACCAGGATCAGGCACAGGTCGCCGGGCTGCAGGCGGGCCAGGGCCTGGTCGATGGCGATGAATTCGCCGTAAATTTCGTCGACCTGGCGGGTGCGTTTGGCGTTGGCCAGGCCTTCGCGCAGCAGTTTGACGACTTCGCCGTCGGCGCGGCCACGCTGGCAGGCGTCTTCAAACAGCAGCACGTCGTCGAACGCGTCGCCCAGGATGACGGTTTGCTCGCGGATGTCCTCGTCGCGCCGGTCGCCCGCCCCGCTGATGACCACCGAGCGGCGCTTGGCGGGCATGGCGTCCACGGCTTGCACCAGGGCGCGCATGGCGTCCGGGTTGTGGCCGTAGTCGGCAATGATGGTGGCGCCCTTGTAGTCCATCACGTTGAAGCGGCCCGGCGCGTTGTCGGCGTCGTTGGCAAAGCTGGACAGGCCCCGGCGGATGGTGTCCCAGTTCAGCCCCACGCCCCAGGCAGCAGCCACGGCAGCCATGGCGTTGTCCACCTGGAAGCCGATGGTGCCTGCACGGGTCAGCGGGATGTCGCGCAGGGCGATCAGCTCGCGCCATGAGCCGACGGCGGCGACGATGTGGTCGCCATCGACGTAGACGGTGCGCCGGCCCTGGGCGCGGTGCGTGGCCATGACCGGGTGGTGCCGGTCGGCGGTGAAAAAGATCACGTTGCCGGGGCAGGAGGTGGCCATGGCGGCGACGATGGGGTCGGCGGCGTTGAGCACGGCGTAGCCGGTGGACGGCACGTTTTGCACAATGACGCGCTTGAGCACGGCCAGGTCTTCCACGGTGGTGATGTAGTTCAGCCCCAGGTGGTCGCCCGCGCCGATGTTGGTCACCACGGCGACCTGGCAGCGGTCAAAGCCCAGGCCTTCGCGCAGCAGGCCGCCACGCGCGGTTTCAAACACGGCGGCGTCCACCTCGGGGTGCATCAGCACATTGCGGGCGCTTTTGGGGCCGCTGCAGTCGCCACTGTCGATCTGGCGGCCACCGACGTAGACGCCGTCGGTGTTGGTCATGCCGACACGCAGGCCGCTGCTGGTGAACAGGTGGGCGACCAGGCGGGCGGTGGTGGTTTTGCCGTTGGTGCCGGTCACGGCCACCACGGGGATACGGCCGTCGTCGCCTGCGGCGTACAGGTTGGCGATCATGGCCTCGCCCACGTTGCGGCCTTTGCCGTACGAGGGCGATAGGTGCATACGCAGGCCGGGGGCGGCGTTGACCTCGACGATGCCGCCGTGCTGGTCTTCCAGCGGGCGCAGCATGCTTTCGCAGACCACGTCTACGCCGCAGATGTGCAGGCCGACCATTTGGGCGGCGGCCACGGCCTGGGCGGCGACGGCGGGGTGCACGTCGTCGGTCACGTCGGTGGCGGTGCCGCCGGTGCTCAGGTTGGCGTTGTTGCGCAGGATGACGCGGCGGCCTTTGTCGGGCACGGATTCGGGGGCCAGGTCTTGCAGGGCCAGGCGGGCGATGGCGATGTCGTCAAAGCGGATTTTGGTCAGCGAGGTGGCGTGGCCTTCGCCGCGCTTGGGGTCGGAATTCACGATGTCCACCAGCTGGCGCACGGTGTGGACGCCGTCGCCCAGCACCTGCGGCGGGTCGCGCCGGGCGGCGGCGACCAGCTTGTTGCCTACCACCAGCAGGCGGAAGTCGCTGCCGGGCAGGAACTTTTCGACCATCACCACTCCGATATCGGCAGCGGCGGCAAAGGCGATATCCAGGTGCGCCCGGTCCACGATGTTGACGGTGACGCCCTTGCCCTGGTTGCCGTCTTGCGGTTTGCAGACCACGGGCAGGCCGATTTCCAGCGCCACCTGCCAGGCTTCGTCTGGGGTGGCCACCGGGCGGCCCAGCGGCACGGGCACACCGGCGGCGTGCAGCAGTTTTTTGGTCAGGTCTTTGTCCTGGGCAATGGCTTCGGCCACGGCGCTGGTGGTGTCCAGCTCTGCGGCCTGGATGCGGCGCTGGCGCGAACCCCAGCCAAACTGCACCATGCTGCCCTTGGTCAGGCGGCGGTAGGGAATGCCGCGCACCACGGCGGCGTCCACGATGGCACCGGTGCTGGGGCCCAGGCGCTCGTCTTCGTCGGTTTCGCGCAGTTGGGCGATGGCCGTGTCTTTGTCGAACGCGCTGTGGTTCAGTGCGGCCTGGACCAGCGCCTGGGCCAGTTCCAGTGCCTGGCGGCCCACGGCTTCTTCGCTGTATTCGACCACGACCTGGTAGACACCGGCTTGCTCGGTGGAGGCGGTGCGGCTGAAGGTCACCGGGCAACCGGCCTGGGCTTGCAACGCCAGGGTGGCGGCTTCCAGCACGTGGGCCAGCGACACGGAGGTCTTGCCGGTGTGGGGGCGCAGCGGCCCGATGGCTGGGAACAGGGCCCGCACGGCGACTTCGAACCCGGGCAGTTGGGAGATGGCGCGCTCGGATTCGGTGCAGGACACCACGGCCTCGACGGCGGTGTGGCGGCTCCAGAGGTTGGGGCCGCGCAGGGCCCGGATGCGTGAGACTTCCATCAGTCGGTCTTTCTATCGTCGTGTTCGGTACGGGCGGCGGCGGGTGGCACGGCGCGCACGGGGCGGGGGGCAGGCAGGTCCAGCTCGAAGGTTTTGAGGCCGGCCACGATCAGGTCGGGCGAGATGCCCATGGCCCAGGCGGCGGCGACGGACGCCAGAATCGGCTCCAGCAGAGCGGCACGGGTCCAGGCGGCGTTCAGCAGGTCCAGCGCCATCAGGGGTACTTCGGTGCTGCCGGTGGCCAGCATGATGTGGTCTTTGGCGACAACGACTGCTCTACCTTCTGTAGCACGGTGCGCAATAGTGGCGGGCGCTAGCGGGTCAATTCCATACAAAATGGCGGAGCCGTCGCAGAGGCTTGCCATATTGGCTACGCGCTCATCCACGGCGTTCAGCACGGCCACACCTTCGGGCAGCACCACGTCTACCTGGGTCCGCAGCACCTTGACCAGTTGGTCGCTTTCGGTGATGTCGAACTCGGCCAGGGCCTCAGAACCGTCCAGGTCGGTCACGATGCCGACCACGCAGCGGTCGTAGGCCAGGCCGTCGCGCAGGATGCTGGCGGCGCCGTTTTCGATCACTGCGGCCCCCATGTTGCGGTTGATCAGCAGGCGGTGGGCGGGTTCCCAGTGGGCGCTGTTGCGGGTTTCGACACGGCGGGTGTCCAGAAACAGGCCGTCGCGGCAGGCCAGGCCGACGCGTTGTCCGCCCAGGTGCAACAGCCAGGCGACCAGCCGGGCGATGGTGTGGGTGTGCTGGGTGCCCGCAACGCCAACCACGGGGATGCGGCCGGTTTCGCCTTCGGCAAACAGGTGGTCCACGATGGCACGGCCCACCGGGCGGGGCGAGCCTTCGGCGGGTTTCAGGTGCATCAGCAGGCCAGGACCGGCGTTGACCTCCACAATCGCGCCACCCTGGGGGCCCAGGGGTTTGGAGATGTCTTCCACCACCAGGTCTACCCCGGCAATGTCCAGCCCGACCACGCGGGCGGCCAGGGCAACGGCGTGTGCTACCTCGGGGTGCACATCGTCGGTGCAGTCGATGGCGACGTTGCCGTTGCGCTGGATCAGCACACGGCGGGCCTTGGCGGGTACCGATTCGGCGCTCAAACCCTGGCGTTCCAGCTGCAGCCGAATGACGGGTTCGCGTTCCAGCCGGATGGTTTCCAGCGGAAATTCTTCGGCGTCACCGCGCCGAGGGTCGGAATTGAGCTGCACTTCGACCAGCTCGGCCACGCTGGCGCGGCCATCACCGGTGACCCACAGGCTTTCGCCACGGGCGGCTGCCACCAGTTTGCCGCCGACCACCAGCAGGCGGTGCTCGTCGCCCTTGATGTAGCGCTCGACGATGACTTCGCTGCCTTCGGTATCGGCCACGGCCCAGGCTTTTTCGATGTCTTCGCGGTTGTCCAGGTCCAGCGCCACACCCCGGCCATGGTTGCCGTCGGAGGGTTTGACCACCACGGGCAGGCCGATGTCTTGCGCTGCTTCCCAGGCGGCGGCGGGGCTGTCCACCACCACGCCTTCGGGCACGGGCACGCCGCAAGCCTGTAGCAGGGTCTTGGTCAGGTCTTTGTCGCTGGCAATGCCTTCGGCGATAGCGCTGGTGAATTCGGTTTCGGCCGTCCAGATGCGGCGCTGGCGGGCACCGTGGCCCAGCTGCACCAGGTTGCCGTCGTTCAGGCGGATGTGCGGAATATTGCGGTCGGTGGCGGCGGCCACGATGCAGGCGGTGCTGGGGCCGAGGTAGTTGTCGTCCACTTCGGCGCGCACGGCGGTGACGGCGGCAGCCACGTCAAACGGTAGGTCGTTGATGGCTGCCATCAGTAGCCGGTGGCCTTGGGCCAGTGCGGTGCGGGCGACTTGTTCGTCGCGGGCGCGGAACACCATGCGGTACACACCGCGCTGCGAGGTGCTACGGGTTTGGCCAAAGCCGGTGGGCATGCCTGCCAGATTCAGCAGCTCGATCACCGCGTGTTCCAGTACGTGGCCGGCCCAGGTGCCTTCGACCAGCCGCTGCAGGAAGCCGCCGCGTTCGCCCACACCGCAGTGGTGTTCTTCCAGTGCGGGCAGCATGGCGACCAGCCGGTCGGTGAAACCGGGGATCAGGTTGGACGGAAAGTCTTCCAGTTCGCCCAGGTCGAGCCAGACTTCAAGTGCGGGACGGTAGGTCCAGATGTTGGGGCCGCGCAGGTAGTTGATGCGCAAGAGTTGGATGTCGTCCTTGGGGCTCATATTTTGAAGATATTAGTGGCCGGGCACCCCGGTGGCAGGTAGGTATTGTGCATCTGGGGCAATGGTAATTAGAAACGAGGATGGCATCGGCGAGAATCTGAGGCCCCACCCTGGGGCTTACCAAACATGCACCATCCTCCCTCTATCGAAAACGGCCTGCAGGCGCAGCTCCTAGCCCATGAGAACGCCATAGCCAGTTTGTCCGTTGACCTGGACCCCCAGCTCCGTTTTGCCTCCGGCCTCGTGGTGTTGACCGACCAGCGGGTTTTGTCCTACCAGGACGGCTCCTGGAGCGATGGGCCACTCACTCCCGACATGGTGTTGCGCCATTCGGACCACGCGGGCGTGGGCACGCTGGAGCTGCACAACAGCCAGTCCCGGCTGGCCATTTGGCGCTACACGCTGGAAGCCGATGGCCAGGCACAGCGTTTCATGAAGGCGTTTGCGCAACGCCTGGCACCGCCCGTTGCGCTAGCGGACGAACCCGGTGCCTGCCCTACCTGCCACACGCCACTGCCGCCCGACAGCGAAGACTGCCCCGTGTGCCAGCGTGAGCTGCATACCCCTCCAAGCACCTGGGTGCTGCTGCGCCTGTGGCGCTTTGCCAAACCGTACAAGATGCAGCTGGCGATCGGCTTTTTGTTGACGCTGGCGTCCACCGCCGCCTCGATGATTCCGCCCTATCTGGCGATTCCGCTGATGGACGAGATTCTGATTCCGTTCCAGAACGGCCAGACCATCGAGCCGCACAAAGTGGTGGTCTACCTGGGCGGCCTGCTGGGCGCGGCGGTGCTGGGCTGGGGTTTGAACTGGGCCCGCACCTATATTCTGTCGTTGGCGTCCGAGCGCATCGGGGCCGACCTGCGTACCACCACCTTCGACCATTTGCTGGGGCTGTCGCTGGACTACTTTGGCGGCAAGCGCACCGGTGACCTGATGTCGCGCATCGGCTCGGAAACCGACCGGATTTGCGTGTTTTTGTCGCTGCACGCGCTGGACTTTGCCACCGACGTGCTGATGATTTCCATGACGGCGGTGATTTTGTTCACCCAAAACCCGCTGCTGGCGCTGGTCACACTGATCCCGCTGCCGTTTATCGCCTGGATGATCCACACCGTGCGCGACCGGCTGCGCACCGGGTTCGAGAAGATCGACCGCGTCTGGTCCGAGGTGACCAATGTGCTGGCCGACACCATCCCCGGCATCCGCGTGGTCAAGGCGTTTGCGCAAGAAAAGCGCGAAGCCCAGCGCTTTCGCACCGCCAACAAGCACAACCTGGAGGCCAACGACCGGCTGAACAAGGTTTGGTCGCTGTTCTCGCCCACGGTGTCGCTGTTGACCGAAATCGGCTTGCTGGTGGTCTGGGCTTTTGGTATTTGGCTGGTATCCAAACAGCAGATCACGGTGGGCGTGCTGACTGCATTTGTGGCCTACATCGGGCGCTTCTACACGCGGCTCGACTCGATGAGCCGTATTGTGTCGGTCACGCAAAAGGCCGCCGCCGGGGCCAAGCGTATTTTTGACATCCTGGACCACGTATCCAACGTGCCCGAACCCGTGCAGCCCGTGCCGGTGCCGACCGGGGTGGCAGGCGGCGTGCGCGGCCAGATCGAGATGAAGGGCATTGGCTTTCGCTACGGCAACCGCACCGTCATCCGTGACCTGGACCTGGCTATCCGTCCCGGCGAGATGATTGGCCTGGTGGGCCACAGCGGTTCGGGCAAGAGTACGCTGGTGAACCTGATCTGCCGCTTCTACGACGTGACCGACGGCTCCATCCAGGTCGATGGCACCGACATCCGCCGCT
>CANFZJ010000111.1 GCA_947451445.1 Comamonadaceae bacterium | reverse complement strand
GCAGTCGGCGGCCAAATACGCCAGCATCTGGACGCCCCAAGGCTCGCCGCTGCGCACCGGCACGGCAGCGCAAGCGGTGATGCTGCGCGGCTGGCTGGGCGAGCGGGGGCACACAGTGCAGGTGGACTACGCCATGCGCTACGGCAGCCCGTCCATCGCCGAGCAGCTCGACAAGTTCAAAGCCCAGGGCGTGACCCGCGTGCTGATCGTGCCCGCCTACCCGCAGTATTCGGCCACCAGCACCGCCAGCGTGTTCGACGCGGTGTACGACTGGGCGGCCCACACCCGCAGCATCCCCGAGCTGCGCTTCATCAACCGCTACCATGACGACCCCGGCTACATCGCCGCCCTGGCCCGCCGCGTGCGCACGCACTGGCAGCACAGCGGCAAGCCCGACCAACTGGTGATGAGCTTCCACGGCGTGCCCGCGCGCACCCTGCAGCTGGGCGACCCCTACCACTGCGAATGCCACAAGACGGCGCGCCTGCTGGCCACCGCGCTGGGTTTGGGCAAGGAGCAGTACAAAGTCACCTTCCAGTCCCGCCTGGGCCGCGCCAAGTGGCTGGAGCCCTACACCGAGCCCAGCCTGATCGCCATGGCCAAAGCGGGCGTGCAGCGCGTCGATGTGGTCTGCCCCGGCTTCACCAGCGACTGCCTGGAAACGCTGGAAGAAATCAAAATGGAAGGCAAGGCCGCCTTCCTGAACGCGGGCGGCAAAGAGTTCCACTACATCCCCTGCCTGAACAGCGAACCCGACTGGATCACCGCCCTGAGCCAGATCGTGCAAACCCACCTGCAAGGCTGGCCCACGCAGGCCGGGCCGGATGCGCAGGCGCTGGCAGACACCCAAACGCGTGCCAAGGCGCTGGGGGCCGCGCAGTAGACACCCAAGCACGGCGTCTATGTCCTTCATTTAGGGGATGCCGGGCAGCGGCTTTCGGTTCACAGTGGGCTCTCACTTCAGGAGAGCAGCATGAATAAACAGTATGTGGCACGCGGAGCAGCGGTGTTGGCCATGCTCTTGGCAGCTGCAGCCACCGGCTATGGCCTGTATGCGATGTTTGCGGGGTGCGGTACGGGTTGTAGTGGACCCTCCGCGCAGGCGTCTATGTCTGCCAGCACGCAGCTACCGCTGCTGACCATCACAGGCGTACTGGCGTTGCTGGTGGCCTTGGCGCTGGTATCGGTGGCTTTTTCGCTGATGGACTTATCAGACAAAAGCGAAGCACTGGGTTTACCTGCGGGCTCCATCCGCGCCGTGCTGGCGCTGGCGCTGGTATTGATATTTGCCATCCTGACCATCTTTCTGTACAGCGACATGGCCGCACCACCGACCAAAGACCTCAGCGCGATCTCTGGCCTCACCTCGGCGCAAGCCAAGGCCCTGAGCAGCACGGTGAAAGTGGTGTACGAAAAAGCCGAGCAAAAATCAACCGATCCGAAGGCGGACCCCAAAGCGGACCCCACATTCACGGTCTACTTTCGCGAACCCCGCAACCCCGCCGCCGAAGACTTTGCCAAACAGGTGCTGGTGCTGATTGGCACGCTGGTCACGTCGGTCACCAGCTTTTATTTTGGCTCCAAGGCGGCCAGCACACCGGGGAGCACAGCACCAGCACCGGCCCAGTTGCCAGCCGCAACGCCCCCTGCACCCAACACAGATACCGTAATACCACCTGGCATCCGAATCATTGCGCAGGCAGAGCCCCCAGAGCAGCCGCGACCGACAGCAGGGTCGTTTGACCTCTAAAGCTACACTCCAAGCCTTGGCGTGGGAGGGTCCACATTGCTATCTAAAAAATAGCTACCTGCGCTCACCCTACCTGCGCTAGAGGCCTTATTTGTTTAAATTTGATGTAGTTGTCATCGGTGCCGGCGCCGCCGGTCTGTTTTGCGCCGGAGTCGCCGGGCAACGCGGTTTGAAGGTACTGGTCATCGACCACAGCGAGAAGGTGGCCGAGAAAATCCGCATCTCCGGCGGTGGCCGGGCCAACTTCACCAACCGCGACGTGACCCCCGCCAACTTCCTCAGCGACAACCCGCACTTCTGCCGCAGCGCCCTGAGCCGCTACACCCCCAAAGACTTCACCACGCTGATGGCACGGCACGGCATCAGCTTCCACGAAAAGCACAAAGGCCAGCTGTTTTGCGACCGCAGCGCCGAAGACTTGGTCAACATGCTGCTGGCCGAATGCACTGCGGGCAACGTCACCCGCTGGCAGCCGTGCAGTGTCAAAAATATAGCCTTTTCGGCCTCTGGCGCAGATAGCACCTGCGCAGGCAGCTACACCATTGATAGCAGCCATGGGCAGATCACCACGCCCCAGATCGTGGTCGCCACCGGCGGCCTGTCCATCCCCAAGATCGGTGCAACGGATTTTGGTTACCGCATCGCCCAGCAGTTTGGCCTGCGCATGGTCACGCCCCGCCCGGCCCTGGTGCCGCTGACCTTTGACAGCGAGGCCTGGGCCCCCTACGCCCACCTGTCCGGCCTGGCCCTGCCGGTGCTGATCGAGACCGGAGCTAAGAAGGCCAAAGCCAGTTTTGCCGAAGACCTGCTGTTCACCCACCGGGGCCTCAGCGGCCCGGCGGTGCTGCAAATATCCAGCTACTGGCGCGAGGGCACGCCGATCCGCCTCAACCTGGCCCCCGAGGTGGACCTGCCCCCCGCCCTGGCCCGCGCCAAAGCCACGTCCCGCAAGCTGATCGCCAACGAACTGGCGCAGCTCGTCCCGTCACGCCTGGCCGATGCCTGGGCCGGCCAAGACCCCGCATGGCAAAAACCCATCGGTGACGCCACCGACAAAGCCCTGGCCCAACTGGCCGAGAAACTCGCCCGCTGGGAGCTGACCCCCAACGGGTCCGAAGGCTATAAAAAAGCCGAGGTGACCGCCGGGGGCGTGGATACGCGCGACCTGTCGTCGCAAACCATGGAATCCAAGCAGCCGGGGCTGTATTTCATCGGCGAGGTGGTGGATGTGACCGGGTGGCTGGGGGGGTATAACTTTCAGTGGGCTTGGGCGAGCGGGTTTGCGTGTGGGCAGGCGTTGCGGGTGGCTGGGTGAACACGCGACAAAACCAGCCACAGCGCAGCATTTACATGCACAAACAGCTACCAAAAGCATAGCGCCATCTACAACGACTACGCCCTCACACAGGCGCTGCGCGCGTCCTGACCGCCCCGCACTCCCCATGATCGCCTCCCTCCCCATGTACGTCGCCCACCCCGCAGCCAGCGCCGCGCTGTGGCAGTACTTGGCCGACGCGCTGCGCGCAGCAGGCGTAGCCAACGTACCCACCGCGCTGACCGAGCCTGCCGACGCCGACCTGACCGCGCACTGGCTACGCCCCGACCTGCTACTAAGCCAGTGCTGCGGCTACCAGCTGGTGGACGCGCTGCAAGACAAGGTGCAGCTGGTGGGCTTGCCGCGCTACAGCGCCCAAGGCTGCGACGGCATCCTCTACAGCAGCCTCCTGGTGTGCCGGGCCGATGACACCAGCCCCGATCTGGGCGCGTTTCAAAACCGGGTGGCGGCCTATAACTCGGTGGATTCGCAGTCGGGCTACCAAAGCCTGCGCAGCATGGTGGCCCCGCTGGCATTAGGGGGGCAGTTTTTTGCCCGGGCGGTGGCGTCGGGGGCGCACAGTGCGTCGCTGGCGCTCATCCAAAGCGGGCAGGCCGATGTGGCTGCGGTGGACTGCATCAGCTACGCGCAATTTCAGCGTTACCAGCCTGGGCTGCTGCGCAACATCCGCATTCTGGGCCACACCGCCAGTGCGCCGGGCACGGCCTGGGTGACGGCGCTGGGTACGCCGCCCGCGGTGCTGGCCCTGCTGCGCCAAGCGCTGCAACAGGCTATGGCCGACCCGGCAATGGCCACTACCCGTGACGGGCTGCTGCTGGAGGGGTTGGAGGTGTTGCCAGTGTCTGTCTATGCGGTGTTGCGCAGGCGGGCGGAGGTGGCCGACGGGCAAGGCATCTGGGCTGCGCAGGGCTGAACCCCCCATTAAAAAACCCGCACACGGCGGGTTTTTTAATGGGGTAGGGGCATGCCCCTGGGGTAAATGTCAGGCGGTGACGTTCACGTGGTTACCCATAGTTGCCGTGGGTTTGGCGACAAACGGGGTGGTAGGTGCAGGGGGTGCAGCCTTGGTACCGTCGTTGTCGCCGTCTGCGTCGCCGCCCACACGCTGAGGTAGTTGGGCCGTTTGCACGGTTTGTGCTTGGACGCCGGAAATACTGGACATGGAATAACTCCTGGTTTCTGGTGGTCGAACGCCTATTTGTCGGCAGGCTGCGCCAGCGCTAAAGCGGCTTTACACAAAATACAAGAGGAAGACCTGGCGGCGGATACAGAAAGGACTGGCCGCCGTTCACCCAAACGCCGTTTGTGGGAGCATCTGGCACCCTACCCCACTCCCCGCTACATTTCTGCCACCCATCTTAGGAACCCCTATGCACCTACGCAACCCTCGCCGCCTGCTCCTCACCGCCCTGGCCGCCGCCTGCCTGTGCGCCAGCGTACACGCCCAAACGGCGGTACGCGTGGCATCCAAGATCGACACCGAGGGCGCATTGCTGGGCAGCATCATTTTGCAAACGCTAGAAGCCCAGGGCATCAAGACCGAAAACAAGCTGTCGCTGGGCAACACCAAGATCGTGCGCAGTGCGCTGGTGGCGGGCGAGGTGGATATTTACCCCGAGTACACCGGCAACGGCGCGTTCTTTTTCTCGGACGAGAAAGACCCGGCCTGGAAAGACGCCAAGGCGGGCTATGCCAAGGTCAAGTCGCTGGACGCAAAGAACCAGCTGGTCTGGCTAGAGCCTGCGCCCGCCAACAACACCTGGGCCATCGCCATCCGCAAAGACGTGGCCGCCAAGAACAAGCTGAAGTCGCTGGACGACCTGGGCAAATGGCTGGGCACGGGCGGCAAGTTCAAGCTGGCCGCGTCCGCCGAGTTCATTGAGCGGCCCGACGCGCTGCCTGCCTTCCAGTCCACCTACGGCTTCAAGCTGACGCAAGACCAGCTGCTGACCCTGGCCGGTGGCGACACCGCCGTCACCATCAAGGCGGCGGCAGAGCAAACATCGGGCGTGAACGCGGCCATGGCCTATGGCACCGACGGCCCGGTGGCCGCGCTGGGCCTGGTGATTTTGGCCGACAGCAAGGGTGCACAGCCCATCTACGCCCCGGCCCCGGTGGTGCGCGCCGACGTGCTGGCCAAAAACCCCAAGATGCGGGACGCACTGGCCGCCGTGTTCAAAACCCTGGACGGCCCCACCCTGCAAAGCCTGAACGCCAAGATCGCCCTGGAAGGCCAGGACGCCAAACAGGTGGCCGCGGCCTACCTCAAGTCCAAGGGTTTCAGCAAGTAAATCACATCAATGCTGCATAACCGGGTACTGGCCAGTTTGGTGCTAGCGGGCCTTGCCGCAGCCTGCGGGCTGGGGTTTGTGGCCCAAGCCCCGAACCGGTTGGTGTCTGGCGTGGGCATTCCACTGGCCGACCTGCTGGCGGGGCCGCGCTGGTGGGTGCTGCTGCCGCCTGCGCTGCTGGCGCTGGCGGTGTTTTTACCGCCACGGCGCGGCACGCATTGGCTGGTGGTCGCAGCGGCGGCGGCCAGTCTGTTTGGCTGGTTCTGGCTGGCCGGGGCGCAGGCCAGCGCCGTGGCGCAGCAGACCGAGTCCAGCCTGACCCGCACCGCGTTGGGCGGTGGCTTCTGGGGTCTGGTGGTGCTGTGCGCGCTGGCGGCTGCCGACGCGCTGCAGCGCCTGGCCCTGAACGCTCTGGCCCGCACCCTGGTGGGCGCGGCGGTACTGCTGCCGGTGCTGTGGCTACTGGCCCAGGGACAGCTGGACGCACTGTCGCTGCTGAAGGAATACGCCAACAAGGAGGACGTGTTCCAGTCCGCCTGGCGCAGGCATGTACAAATTGTGTGGACCACGCTGGTGCCCACGTTGCTCATCGGCGTGCCGCTGGGCGTGGCCGCGTTTCGCCGCCCACGGGTCGCCACGCCGCTATTGGCCGTGCTGAATTTGCTGCAAACCGTGCCATCCATCGCGCTGTTCGGCCTGTTGATGGCCCCGCTGGCGGCGTTGGCGCACTGGTGGCCAGGCAGTGGCATCAGCGGCATTGGGCTGGCCCCGGCGGTATTGGCGCTGACGCTGTATTCGCTGCTGCCCATCGTGCACAGCACGGTGACGGGCCTGCGCCAGGTGCCGGTAGCGGTCGTCGAGGCCGCCACCGGCATGGGGCTGACGCAGCGGCAAATCTTCTGGCGGGTCGAAGTGCCGCTAGCGCTGCCGCTGCTGCTGGCGGGCGTGCGCACGACCACAGTGCAGGCCGTGGGGCTGGCGATGGTGGCCGCGCTGATTGGTGCAGGGGGCTTTGGGGCCATCATGTTCCAGGGCCTTCTCAGCAGCGCGCTGGACCTGGTGCTGCTGGGCGTGCTGCCGGTGGTGGCCATGGCGGTGCTGGTGGACGCGTTTTTTCAATCCCTGTCGGCCTTTCTCAAGACCCCCGCATGATCGAATTCCAGCATGTCTACAAATCGTTTGGCGGGGTGGCGGCGATCACCGATGTGTCGCTGACCATCGCCAAAGGCGAATTTACGGTGCTGATGGGCGGCTCGGGCTCGGGCAAGTCCACCACCTTGAAGATGATCAACCGGCTGGTCGAGCACGACCGTGGCCGCATCTTGTTCCAGGGCGAAGAAATCCGCAGCTTCCGCCCCGAAGACATCCGCCGCCGCATGGGTTACGCCATCCAATCCATCGGCCTGTTTCCGCATTGGACGGTAGAGAAAAACATCGCCGCCGTGCCCGCGCTGCTGGGCTGGCCCGCCGCCCGCATCCGCGACCGGGTGACTGAACTGCTGGAACTGCTGGACCTGGCACCTAACACCTACCGGCAACGCTATCCGCACCAGCTGTCTGGCGGGCAGCAACAGCGCGTGGGCGTGGCCCGCGCCTTGGCAGCCGACCCCGAAGTGCTGCTGATGGACGAGCCGTTTGGCGCGCTCGACCCGGTGACCCGCGCCAGCCTGCAAAAGGAGATGGTGCGCATCCACGCCGCATCCGGCAAAACCATTGTGCTGGTGACCCACGACATCGACGAAGCACTGGCCCTGGCCACCCGTATCGTGCTGCTGCAACACGGCCAGATCGTGCAGGCTGGCAGCCCTACCGCGCTACTCACCCACCCGGCCAACGACTTTGTGACCGACTTTGTGGGCCGCAGCGACATCGGCATCAAGCTGCTGGGCCTGGCCACCGTAGCCCAGCACGTGCGACCCTTTGAAACCGCCCCTGGCACGCCCCTGCCCGCCCACACCCCCCTGCGCGAAGCCCTGTCCACCCTGGTGGCCCGCGCCTGCGACCGCCTGCCGGTGGTAGACGCGCAAGGCCAACCGTTGGGTGTGCTGCACTTTGCCGACCTGTGGCAACGCCCCCCATGAAGATGTTGCGCGACCCGCTGGCCTGGGCGCTGCTGGTGTTGGTCGCCCTGGCCTGGGGCATGCCGCACTTGCAGCCGCTATTTGCCGCGCTGTTCCCGGCGCTGGACAGGCCCATGTACACCCAGGACAGCTTTACCGCGCTGGTGCTGGCGCATCTGAACATTGTGGGGTGGTCTAGCTGCGCGTCAGTGCTGGTGGGCGTGGGTGCCGGCGTGGCGGTGACCCGGCCTGCCGGGCGCGAATTCAAACCCCTGGTGGAAACCATGGCCGCCATGGGCCAGACCTTTCCGCCCGTGGCGGTACTGGCCATTGCCGCACCGCTGATCGGCTTTGGCACCGCACCTGCTTTGATCGCACTGGCGCTGTACGGCCTGCTACCGGTCGTGCGGGCCACGATTTCGGGCATGGAAGCGCTGCCCGCCTCGGTCCGCGAAATTGCCCAGGGGCTAGGCATGGGCGGTCTGCGCACCCTGTGGCTGGTAGAACTGCCGCTGGCGCTGCCGGTGATTTTGGGCGGCGTGCGCACCTCGGTGATCATCAACATCGGCACCGCCGCCATCGCCTCCACCGTAGGCGCCAAAACCCTGGGCTCGCCCATCATCATCGGCCTGAGCGGTTTCAACACCGCCTACGTGCTGCAAGGCGCGCTGCTGGTGGGGGCGCTGGCGGTAGCCACCGACCTGGCGTTTGCCCGTCTGGCGCACCGACTGGAACGCTGGCGCCAATAAACGCCTACCCGCCCCCAGGCGATGCGCAGCGAGCCGCAAAACTCCAGAACGCCGCGGAACCGGCTCCGCCGGGCCGCCAGCGTTGCCCCCTGCAAGGGGGTTGGCGAAAACACGCAGTGTGTAGCCTGGGGGTGTGCCATAATCTATGGCTTTGCTGGCAAACCCCTGCTGCCTGATCAATTTAAAGCAGGGGAACACCGCGGTTAAGTTTGTCCAACGGCCTGATCTTCTTTTGGCAAGCCCCGCACACAATCGGAATTAATTTTTCTCATGACTACTGTTCGCGTAAAAGAAAACGAACCCTTTGACGTAGCCCTGCGTCGCTTCAAGCGCACCATCGAAAAGCTCGGCCTGCTGACCGACCTGCGCGCCCGCGAGTTCTACGAAAAGCCCACCACCGAGCGCAAGCGCAAGAAGTCGGCCGCTGTCAAGCGCCACTACAAGCGTG
>CANFZJ010000110.1 GCA_947451445.1 Comamonadaceae bacterium | reverse complement strand
GGTCATCGGTCTGCTGGCCGTCCAGAATCTCGGGCCGGGCGTCCGCCAGGTAGCGCTCCAGCCACTGGGCGGCGACTTGGCCCATCGGCACCAGCCGCTCTTTGCTGCCTTTGCCGGTGACTTGCAGCACATGGTCGTTCAGCCGCAGGTGGAAGGTTTTCAACTGCACCAGTTCGCTCACGCGCAGGCCGCTGGCGTACAGCAGCTCCAGCATGGCGCGGTCGCGCAGGCCCAGCGGTGTCTGCACGTCGGGCGCGGCCAGCAGGGTTTCCACCTGGGCTTCGGTCAGGTTTTTGGGCACCCGCAGGGGGGTGCGGGCGGGTTCCAGCTTGAGTGTGGGGTCGGCCAGAATCACCCGCTCCCGCAGCGCCCAGCGAAAGTAGCGTTTGAACACCGTGAGCCGCCGGTTCGCCGAGGTGGCTTTGTGGGTCGCGTGCTGGGCGGCAAAGTAGGCCTGCAGGTCGGCCTCGGCGGTGGCGTCCAGCGCGGTGTGCCGGGCAGCCAGCCAGGCGGCGTACAGGCCCAGGTCGCGCCGGTACGCCGCCAGGGTGTTTTTGGACAGGCCGTCTTCCAGCCACAGGGCGTCGATGAAAGCGTCGATGCGGTCCGTATGCAATGCGGCTGTCAATCCAGCGTCAGCTTCGCGTTGGTGACCACTTTTTTGTAGACATCGAATTCGGCCTTGATCTGGGCGGCAAACTGCTCGGGCGTGTTGGCCACGATGATGGAGCCGGTGTCTTCGATGCGCTTGCGCACGGCAGGGTCTTCCAGCGCCTTGCGCACGCCGGCGTTGACCTTGTCCACCACCTCTTGCGGCAGGCCTTTGGGGCCGTAGATGCCATAGAAGGCCATGCGGTTCACCGGCTCCAGGCCGACTTCTTTGAAGGTGGGCACATTGGGCAGCACGGCCAGGCGCTGTGGCGCTGCGACCACGATAGGCACCAAGCGGTTGGCCTGGATGAAGGGCAAGGCGGACGGCAGGTTGTCCAGCATCATGGCGACCTGGCCCGCCACCGTGTCGTTCAGCGCCGGGCCCGCACCCCGGTAGGGAATGTGGGTCATGAAGGTGCCGGTCATGCTCTTGTACAGCTCCATTTGCAGCTGCTGGATGGTGCCGGTGCCCGACGATGCAAACGAATGCTTGCCGGGCGACTTCTTCAGCTCGGCGATGAAGCCCTTGTAGTCCTTGGCCGGAAAGCTGGGCGTCACCACGATGATGTTGGGCGTGGCCGCGATGTTGATGATGGGGGTGAAGTCGGTCAGCGGGTTATACGGCGTCTTGGGGTTGATGGCCGGGTTGGCCGCTACCGTGGACACCGTGGCAATACCCAGCGAATAGCCGTCCGGCACGGCTTTGGCCGTTTCATTGGCCCCAATCAGCCCGCCGCCACCGGCCTTGTTCTCCACAATCACGGTCTGCCCCAGCGCCCGGCTCAGAGGGTCGGCAATGGTGCGGGCGATGATGTCGGTGGTACCGCCGGGCGCAAACGGCACCTGCAGCCGGATGATCTTGTTAGGGTAGCCCTGGGCCAGGGCAGTGCCCGCAGCGGCCAACAGGCCTGCGGCGACAAGGGTGGTTTTAAACTGCACGGTGCACCTTTCGTGGGGGGTAAAACAGCCTGCATCGTAACCAAAGCCTGCGCGCTTTCCATGTGGATACCCCATATGCCAAGGCAGGGAAAACGCGCACATCGGCTGCTATCCTCCAGTGGTGAATTACGCCCAACTCCTCTTCCCCGACTTCTCCCTTATTTTGTGCGGCTACCTGGTATGCCGCACCACCAACCTGAACCGCCCCGTGTGGCAGCAGGTGGAGAGCCTGACCTACTACTTTTTGCTGCCGGTGCTGCTGTTCCAGTCCATCGTGCGCGCACCGCTGGACCTGTCTGCCGCGTCCAGCCTGGTGTTTGCCGGGCTGGCGCTGGCCATGCTGGCAGTGGCCTTGGCCTACGCCCTGCCCTACCTGCCCTGGCTGGGCCGCCACATGGACCGGCGCGAGCACGCGGCCAACGCACAAATCGCTTTTCGCTTCAACTCCTTCATCGCCCTGGCGCTGGCCGAACGGCTGGCCGGGCCCCAGGGGCCGCAGCTGATTGCTGTGATGATTGGTGTCTGCGTACCCCTGCTGAACGTGGCCGCCGTGTGGCCCATGGCGCGGCATGCCAACAAGGGTTTTGTGCGCGAACTGGTGCGCAACCCGCTGATCTTGTCCATTCTGGCCGGGCTGGCCGCCAACCTGCTGGGTTTTGCCATGCCGCTCTGGCTGGAGCCCACCTGCAGCCGCATCGGTGCATCGGCCATCACGCTGGGTTTGCTGTCGGCCGGGGCGGGCATGCAGTTCGGCCCACTGGCCCGGGCCAAGGTGCTGGTGGTGTCGGTGCTGGCGATTCGGCATTTCATCTTGCCGGTGCTGGCGCTGGGCGTGGCCTACGCGATGGGCTTGTCGCCCCTGCACACCACCGTGCTGCTGGCGTTTGCCGCGCTGCCCACCGCCTCCAGCGCCTACGTGCTGGCCGCCAAGATGGGTTACGACGCCGGGTTGACGGCCAGTTTGGTCAGCTTGTCTACCCTGCTGGCCATGGCCAGTCTGCCTTTTTCGCTAGGGGTGTTGGGCGTGCTACGCTAGCAAATTAATAGCTGTCACCGCACGTTCTGTATGCGCTAGCAGCCTTTTTTACTTAAACCTCCAACGCCCAGGCTACGTGCTCACGCACCAGCGGGCTAGCGTCTTCGGCACGGGTTTGCAGCGCTGCCCGCACGTCCACCCCGGCCCGCAGCGCGTTGCCCATGGCCACGGCCACATTGCGTAGCCAGCGCTCATGGCCGATGCGGCGGATGGGGCCGCCTTCGGTGGTGCGTAAAAATTCGTCTTCGGTCCAGGCAAACAGCGTGGCCAGTTGCTGGCCGCTAAAGGCCCGGCGCTCGTCAAAGTCGGGCAAGGCGCTGCGCTTTGCGAACTTGTTCCACGGGCAGGCCAGCTGGCAGTCGTCGCAGCCGTAGATGCGGTTGCCCATCAGCGGGCGCAGCTCCAGCGGGATCGGCCCGGCGTGCTCTATCGTCAGGTAAGAGATGCAGCGCCGGGCGTCCAGCCGCTGCGGGGCGACGATGGCCTGGGTCGGGCAGACGGTGATGCAGGCGCTGCAGCTGCCGCAGTGGGCGGTGATGGGCTCGGTGGGCGGCAGAGCCCTATCGACGTAGATTTCACCCAGGAAAAAGGTGGATCCGGCCTCCCGGTTCAGCACCAGCGTGTGCTTGCCGCGCCAGCCCTGGCCGCTGCGCTCGGCCAGCTCGGCCTCCAGCACCGGGGCCGAGTCGGTAAACACCCGGTAGCCCAGCGGCCCCAGCTCGGTGGCGATGCGGTCGCTGAGTTTTTGCAGCCGGGCACGCAGCACCTTGTGGTAGTCGCGGCCCCGGGCGTAGACGGACACAATGCCTTCACCAGGGCGGTTCAGCCGGTCAAATTCCACCGCTTGCCAGTCGGGCTTGGTTGCGCGGGGCAGATAATCCATGCGGGCGGTGATAACGCTGACCGTACCCGGCACCAGCTCGGCCGGGCGGGCGCGTTTCAGGCCGTGGCTGGCCATGTAGGCCATGTCGCCGTGGAACCCTTGGGCCAGCCAGGCCATCAAACCGGCTTCGGCAGACCTGAGATCCACGCCCGCCACACCGATTTGGGAAAATCCCAGCTCCCGCGCCCACCCCTGTATGCGAGACACCTGTTGGAGACCGTCGTTCTGAACACTGCTAAATACCATTTGCCGATTGTAGAAACCCAGCTGGAATGGTTGGACGAGGCCGCCACCGCCGCCTTCGCCCAGGCACTGGCCGCACAACCCGGCGTGGCCAACGCCTTCATCACCCTGCACGGTGAGCTGGGTGCGGGTAAAACCACGCTGGTGCGGCACCTGCTGCGCGCCCTGGGCGTGCAAGGCCGCATCAAAAGCCCCACTTACGCCGTAGTGGAGCCGCACGAGGTGCCTGGCCTGCACATCTGGCATTTCGACTTTTACCGCTTCAGCGATCCGCGCGAGTGGGAGGACGCGGGCTTTCGCGACATCTTCGCCAGCCCCGGCCTGAAGCTGGCCGAATGGCCTGCCCACGCGGGCGCACTGCTGCCCACCCCCGACATCGCCATTACCCTGCACACCATGCCCAATGAGACCCGCCAAGCCACCCTCACCGCCGCCACCGCCGTCGGCCAACAGCTGCTGTTGGGGGCCTGCGCATGAAGCGCCGCGCCATCCTGCAAGGCGGCACGCTAGCCCTGCTACTGGGCGCGCAGCAGATTGCACGCGGCGCCAGCATCGTGGCGGTGCGGGTCTGGCCAGCACCCGACTATTCCCGCGTGACCATCGAGTCGGACACCGCGCTGGTGGTCAAGCACACTTTCGTCACCAACCCGCCCCGGCTGGCGGTGGACATTGAAGGCATCGACCTGAACCCTGCGCTGCGCGAGCTGGTGGGCCGGGTGCTGCCGGACGACCCGAACATCGCGGGCATCCGCGTCGGCCAAAACGCGCCCGGCGTGGTGCGGCTGGTGGTAGACCTGAAGCGCGCCGCCTCGCCCCAGGTGTTCACCCTGGGCCCGGTGGCCGCCTACCAGCACCGGTTGGTGTTTGACCTGTACCCGGCGCAAGAGGCCGACCCGCTGGAGGCGCTGATTGCCGAGCGCATGGCCGCCCCCCCCGCAGCCCCCCTGCCACCCGATCCGCTGGACCTGCTGATCGCCAAGCAAGCCGCCCGGCCCGCACCCATTGCGCCCATCACGCCGCTGGCGCCGCCGCCACCCGCTATTTTTTCAATAGCACCTCCCGCACATTCCATAAGCGCTGGCAGCCCAAAAACACCCAAAGAAGACACCGCGCCTGCGCAACGGACGGACCGCCTCATCATCATCGCTCTAGACCCCGGCCACGGCGGCGAAGACCCTGGTGCCACCGGCCCCAGCGGCCTGCGTGAAAAAGACGTGGTGCTGCAGGTCGCCCACCTGCTGCGCGAACGCATCAACGCCATGTCCATCAACGGCAACCCGATGCGCGCCTTCATGACCCGCGACGCCGACTTCTTTGTGCCGCTGGGTGTGCGGGTGCAAAAAGCCCGCAAGGTGCAGGCCGACCTGTTCGTCAGCATCCATGCCGACGCGTTTTTGACCCCGCAAGCCAGGGGGGCCAGCGTGTTTGCCCTCAGCCAAGGCGGGGCCAGCAGCAGCGCCGCCCGCTGGATGGCCAACCGCGAGAACGCCGCCGACCTGATCGGCGGCATCAACGTGCAAGCCAAAGACGCACAGGTACAAAAAGCCCTGCTGGACATGAGCACCACCGCGCAGATCAACGACAGCCTGAAGCTGGGCAGCGCCGTGCTGGGCGAGGTGGGCCGGGTCGGCAGGCTGCACAAGGGCAGTGTGGAACAGGCCAGCTTCGCGGTGCTCAAAGCCCCCGACATCCCCAGCGTGCTGGTGGAAACCGGCTTCATCAGCAACCCCGAAGAAGAGGCCAAGCTCAAAAGCGACAGCTACCAGGAGCAGCTGGCCGACGCCATCGTGCGCGGCATCCGCAGCTACTTTGCCAAGAACCCACCGCTGGCACGCAACCGGGTGGTTTAAGAACGTGTTCACGATCTAAGAACGTGTCTATAAATCCGGCGGTTTCGTGATGAATGCCGCGCTTGGTTTGAACATACAACAATCTTGTCCACAGTTTTAGACAACAAAATAAAGACGCTTGATACACTAATTAACGCTTTTCATTCCATTTTCCGCTAATTGCCGGGAAACCCATGCCAAAACACGTATATATCCCTAGCGGTATCTGTATAGCAGTCACCACACTGTGGCTCGGGGTTTGCAGTTCTCCGGTGGGGGCTGACTTTGTCTACACCGTGCAGCCGGGCGACCACCCCTGGAACCTGGCCCAGCGCTACCTGAACAACCCGGCGCTGGCCCAGCCGCTGCGCCAGCGCAACCACATCCCCGACGACCGCCACATCCCCCCCGGCACGCAGCTGCGCATTCCACAGCAGTGGCTCAAGCTGGAATCGGCCCAGGTGCGCCTGCTGGCCACGGTAGGCGACACCCGGCTGGTACAGGGCAGCAACCCGGCCCGCCCCGGTGTGGTGGGCGAGCTGCTGCAAGCCCCCGTCAACCTGCAAACCGGCCCTACCGGCAGCGCCAGCCTGCAGTTTGCCGACGGCTCCCGCGTGCTGGTGCGGCGCGACTCCGAGCTGCAACTGCGCACCAGCCAGCACCGCCCCTTGGGCAACGCCAGCATCATCGAACTGGCGCTGCTACAGGGCAGCCTGGAAAACCAGGTCACCCCCATCGGCGCCTCGGGGGGCCGGTTTGAAATCCGCAGTCCGGCTGCCGTGGCCGCCGTACGGGGCACCCAGTTCCGGGTCTACGCCAGCGCCGACAGCCTGCGCACCGAAGTGGTGGAAGGCGCGGTCAAGGTCGCCAACGCCAGCGGCCAGGTCACCGCCCAGGCCAGCCAAGGCAGTCTGACCCAAACCGGCCAGGCCCCCACCGCCCCCCAGCCCCTGCTGCCCGCGCCGCTGCTGGCCGATGTACCTGAACGCATAGAACGCCTGCCCATCGACTGGCCACTGCCTGCCGTGGCCGGGGCCAGCAGCTACCGCACCCAGCTGGCGCAGGACGCGCAGTTTTTGGCCGCGGTGTCCGACGAAGTCGCCCCTGCCCCGCGCATCCGCGCCCGCGACGTGGAAGACGGCAGCTACGTGGTCCGGGTGCGCGCCATCGACGCCCAGGGCCTGGAGGGCCTGAGCGCCCAGCGCACGCTGGTGGTACACGCCCGGCCCGAACCCCCGCTGCTGATTGCCCCCGCACCCGATGCCGCTACCACCGCCGCCCGCCCCAGCTTCCAGTGGACCGTGGCCGAACCCAGCCGCACCTACCGCATCCAGATCAGCGCCAAAGACGCCAGCACCCCGCTGGACGACCAGGTGGTGACCAGCACCGCCCAGGCCCTGCAAGACCTGCAGCCCGGCCTGTACCAATGGCGTGTGGCTGCAATCGACCCCGCCAAGGGCCAAGGCCCGTGGGGCGACGCACAGCCGTTTCGCCGCGTGCTGCCCGGCCCCGGCGTGGATATTCCGCCCGCCAAAGACGGCAGCCTGACGCTACGCTGGACCGCCCAGCCCCAAACCGCCCGCTACCGGCTACAGGTAGCGCGCGATGCCGAATTCACCACCCCACTGACGGACGAAGCGACCGACACCGCCCAGTTCAGCCTGCACGACCTGGCCCCCGGCCCCCACTTTGTGCGGGTCCAGGCCACCGGCAGCGACGGCTACACCGGCCCCTGGGGCAGCACCCAGTCGTTCACCGTTCCCCCACCGGACCCGCAATACTGGCGCGCACTGTTGCTGCTGCTTCCGTTGGCGGCTTTGCTCTGATCCAGCCCCCCGCTCCGCCCAGCCCGGCCCGCCGCACCCTGGGTCGGGCGCTGCTGCACCACGCCTGGTGGGTCACCGGGCTGGGTGTCGCCTTGCTGCTAGCTTGCCTGAACCTACCGGGTGTGCAGCGGCTGGACCTGCTGGCCTACGACCTGCTGCTACCCACCCACGCGGCACGCAGTCTGCCGCCCCTGGTCATTGCCATTGACGACGCCAGCCTGGCCGAGCTGGGCCGCTGGCCCTGGCCACGCAGCCTGCATGCCCAAATGATCGACCACCTGCGCGAAGCCGGGGCCCAACCGGTCGGCATGGCGGTGCTGTTCTCCGAGCCCGACCTAGACCACCCGGAAGAAGACGCCGCCCTGGCCCTGGCCATCGACCGCCATGGCCGCGTGGTGCTGGCCAGCGCCCCCGCGCAAACCACCGACGGCCACATCCACGCGCCGCCACTGCGCCCGGTACTGCCCACCCACACCCCCGTGGCATTGGGCCATGTCGATGTCGAGATAGACCTGGATGGCCAGTCGCGCAGCCTGTACCTGCAAGCCGGAAATGCCAGCGCCCACCTGCCCACGCTGGCCCTGGCCATGCAGCACATCAGCCAGCCTGCGCCCAAGACGGCACCGGTGCCCCTCGCCACAGCCAGCACCTGGGTGCGCAGCCAAGAGGTGCTGCTGCCACGCGTCTCCGGCCTGCCCGTGCTGTCATTTGCCAGCGCATTGCGTGCGCCCGAACAGCTGGCCATCGCGCATGGCCGGGCGGTCTTCATCGGTATTACCGCCAGCGGCCTGGGCGGCGAGCTAGCCACACCGCTGGCGGGCAGCCAAAACACCTTGCCCGCCGTGCTGCTGCACGCACAAACCTATGCCGCACTGAACGACCTGGCGCTGATGCAGCGCGCGCCCTCCCCCTGGCGGCTGCTGCTGGCCGTACTGGCGCTGGGCAGTTTGGCGCTGTGGCCTGCCCCCAATGGCCGCCGCACCCTGCTGGCCGTGCTGCTGCTGGCCCTGCCGGTGCTGGTCAGCGCCGGGGCGCTGGCCGCCACCCGCTACTGGGTTCCCCCGGCCGTACCCACGCTGGGACTGGCGGTGGGCTTGCTGCTGTGGCTGGCCGACAAGCTACAGGCCATGGCCCGCGAACAGCAACGCGCGCGCCAACTGGCCCGCTCCACCTTGCAAGCCATTGACGACGCGGTACTGACCATCGACGCCCGCAGCCACACCATCCAGTTTGCCAACCC
>CANFZJ010000109.1 GCA_947451445.1 Comamonadaceae bacterium | reverse complement strand
GTACGTCCGTTTTGGTGCGTCGCGGGTATGGTTTTTTGGGTGTTTTAAAAAGTGCGAGCGGGTTGCCGGAGTTGGCTAAAAACCGTCTAGAATCCGCCTCCGCGCCGCTTGAAAGTACTGAGTTCGACGAATACCTTGGGCAGCCAAGGTTTTAATTGAATGCGCAGCGGTCGCTGCAAAGTTATGGTTTTCCAAGGTTTGTTTTTTGCGCGCTGCAAAAGTTCAAATGGTGGAAAACATTCGTAAATCGATGGTCTGAATAAATTTGAGCGAGAGGCTCCTTGTGAACAAAACCGAATTGATTGAACACATCGCAAAGCAGGCGGATATTTCCAAGGCTGCAGCAACGCGCGCTCTGGAGTCCACCATCGGGGCAGTCAAAGCCACCTTGAAAAAAGGCGGCACGGTTTCGCTGGTAGGATTCGGTACCTTTGCAGTCGGCAAACGCGCGGCACGTGCCGGGCGCAATCCCCGTACCGGCGCTGCGATTAAAATCAAGGCGGCAAAAGTTCCAAAGTTTCGTCCAGGCAAGGCATTGAAAGATGCATTGAACTGAGTTTTCTGTTTCGGGGGGTGCTTAGCTCAGTTGGTAGAGCAGCGCCCTTACACGGCGTAGGTCGGCGGTTCGAGCCCGTCAGCACCCACCACCCCCACCCAGTAAAGGCGAACAAATTGTTCGCCTTTTTGTTTTTCTGAGAGATTTTCCATGTTTGATTTCGTCCGCAAGCACAGCAAAATCATGATGGGCTTGATGTTCCTGCTGATCATTCCCGCATTCGTGGTGGTGGGGGGACGGGAAAGCTTTCGGCGCTTCAACGAGGGTGGTGATACGGTGGCTACCGTGGCAGGTCAGGACATCAAGCAAACCGATTGGGATGCTGCGCACCGCAACGAAGTGCAGCGTGTGATGGCGTCAAAGCCTGGCATCGACCCTAAGTTACTGGATTCCCCCGAAGCCCGCTACGCCACCCTTGAAAATTTGGTACAGCAGCGTGTGTTGGCTGCTGCCGCTGCCAAATTTCGTTTGGTCACCAGCGACAGCCGCTTGGCCAACAGCTTGCAGGACGATTCGGCGATTGCTTCTTTGCGTAAGCCCGACGGCAGCCTGGATATGGACCGTTACCGCCAACTACTGGCGGCCCAGGGCATGACGCCTGAAATGTTTGAAGCGCGGGTGCGCACCGATTTGTCACAACGCCAGGTGGTGGCAGGCGTGCTGGTGACTGCATTTAGCGCTGGTGCGGAAGCCGATCTGGCATTGAATGCGTTGTTTGAAAAACGGGAAATACAGGTCAGCCTCTTCAAAGCGGCTGACTTTGCTGCCAAGGTCTCTCCTAGCGACGCGGATTTGGATGCTTGGTACAAAGACCATCCGGCATTGTTCCAGGCTTCAGAGCAGGCACAGGTGGAGTACATGGTGTTGGATATGGATGCCGTCAAGAAAAGCATCTCGGTCAACGAGGCAGATCTGCAGACCTATTACAAAGAAAATGCCGACCGCATGGCCGGTAAAGAAGAGCGCCGTGCCAGCCATATTTTGATCGCTGCGCCCAAAGACGCATCGGCCGATGACCGTAAAAAAGCCCGTACCAAAGCTGAAGATTTGCTGGCCGAGGTGAAAAAGACGCCTGCTGCATTCGCCGGGGTTGCCAAAAAGAATTCACAAGATACCGGCTCGGCCGAGCAGGGTGGTGACCTGGGCTTCTTTGCCCGTGGCGCCATGGTGAAGCCGTTCGAAGATACTGCCTTTTCCTTGAAGAAGGGCGATATCAGTGGCATTGTGGAATCGGATTTTGGCTACCACATCATCCAGTTGACCGATATCCGTGCGCCCAAACAGCGTAGTTTTGAAGAAATGCGGCCAGAGCTGGAGGCTGAACTGAAGAACCAGCAAGCCCAGCGTAAATTTGCCGAGGTGGCTGAAACCTTCACGAACGGCGTGTATGAGCAGTCTGACAGCCTCAAGCCAATGGCTGAGCGACTCAAACTGAGCATCCAAGCCGCTATGGTTACGCGCACGCCGACACCCGGAGCTAAGGGGGTGTTGGCCAATCCCAAGTTTCTGAATGCCATTTTCTCTGCCGATTCGATTGAGAAAAAGCGCAATACCGAAGCGGTCGATGCGGGTTCTAACCAATTGGTGTCCGGCCGTATCACCCAATACACCCCGGCACATACCTTGCCGTTGGCCGAAGTAAAAGAGCAAGTGCGGATGCAGCTGGTGGCCGCGCGCGCTACCGAGCTGGCCAAAAAAGATGGCCAGGACAAGCTCGCAACCTGGAAGGCGAACCCTGCCGCAGCGACATTGGCGGCTGCCGTATTGGTGTCGCGCGACAACCTGCAGCAGCAACCTGTAAAGGTAGTTGATGCCGCGTTGCGTGCCGATGCGTCCAGTCTGCCTGCCTGGGCAGGCGCGGATCTGGGTGAGCAAGGCTATGCGGTGCTCAAAATCAATAAACTGGTGCCACGCGAAGCTCCTGCGGCAGCAATCGTGAAACAAGGCCGTGACCAATACGCCCAAGGTTGGGCTGGTGCAGAAAGCCGGGCTTATTACAGTACGTTGAAAGAACTGTTCAAGGTAAAAATCAACGTAGCCAAGCCATTGGTAAAAGTGAGCTTGGCGGGCTAGGATTTTTTCAAAACAGACGAAAACCGAGCTATAATATAAAGCTACGGTGGCTGTAGCTCAGTTGGTAGAGTCCAGGATTGTGATTCCTGTTGTCGAGGGTTCGAGCCCCTTCAGCCACCCCAGTAATTTGAAGTAAAAGGGCGTTATCAAAAGATAACGCCCTTTTTTATTTTGGGTTACAAATTCAGTCCTATAGCAGGGGCCGTGCTGGGAGTGATGAAGGTTCTAAAATTGCCTTCGCATGCGCTAATATTGGCGTTCGGCATCGCATACAGTTTGAAGGCGTTTAGTGCCCTTCAAACTATCGCCATTCCCTTAATGTGAAATAACTGTCTGCTTCTGGTCGGCTTTGCTCTGCCACTGGAGCCATGAAAGTCAGGAACCCCGTGTGGAAGCCAAGCGTTTAATACATCGCGTTGACAGCACCTTGTTGAAGGGGGTTGCAGGGCAGCTGCCCGCAGCTTCGGGCCTGCTGGATGCTTCCACTACACGCATGGGTAATCCTTCAAAAATATTGGCGCTGCTGGACAGCTTGCCGGTATTGGTTTGTGCCCTGGATGTGCGAGACCGGCACGTCATCACCTATTGGAATCCGGAGTGCGAGCGCGTATCGGGTTATGGACGTGGCGAACTGGTAGACCACCCGGAGGCCCTGCAGTGGTTGTACCCGGAACCTCTGTACCTGGCCCGGAAAATCGCTGATTTTCTGGAGCTGGGCCCGAGCTTTCGGGATATGGAATGGGTGCTGACGACCAAGTCCGGCGAAAAGCGGCGCATCGCCTGGTCCAGCATTGAAGGCTTGCAGGGGCATTCGGGTGTGCACGAAGTCTGGTGTGTTGGTATGGACGTGACGGCCCGCTCCGAGTCTGACCGGTTGCTGCGTGACCGGGACAAGTTGCTGGGCTCCGTATTCCGCCATCTGCCGGACATGGTTTATTTACAGGACGGAGAGGGCCGCTGGCTCCTGACCAATCCGGCCGCGCGCGCCGTGTTGGGTCTGTCCGAGCAAGATGCTTACGGCTATACCAATCTGGAAATCGCCGACCGCCACCACGCACTGGGGGATAACCTGCGCCAGAGTGCCTTGACCGACGAGGCTACCTGGCAGTCGGGGCGCGCGTCACACATGCAAGAAGTGCTAGACGACGGGCAGGGCAATTTGCGCTGGCTGGACGTGGTGCGGGTACCCACATTCGGGCGGCGCGGCCAGCGCATGCATTTGTTGATGGTGCGCCGCGACATTACCGACCAGCGCATGGCCGCCGCCAAGCTGGAGCTGGCGGGCCGCGTGCTAGAGCAAAGTACCGACGGCATCATCGTGACCGATGAGCGCAATCGGATCATCATGGTCAACGGTGCTTTTACCGAAATCACCGGCTACCAGTCGCACGAAGTACTGGGGCAGGGGCCGAGCATTCTCGCGTCGGGTCAGCATGACAAAGCGTTTTTCCAGCACATGTGGAAAGTGCTGGCCGAAGAAGGGCGCTGGGTGGGAGAGATCTGGAACCGGCGTAAAAACGGTGAGGTCTATCCGCAGTGGATGAGCCTGTCGGCGCTGCACCAGCGCGCGCATGGCGAGGTGACCCATTACGTAGCAGCTTTTTCCGATTTGAGTTCGCGCAAGGCCGCCGAAGAAAAAATTGCTTATCTGTCCAGCCAGGACGTGATCACCGGCCTACCCAACCGGGCCCATGTGGCGCTGCGCTCCACGCTGGTGCTGAAAAACGCCAAAACCACCCACGAACAGGTGGCCATGATCGTCATCGACGTGGACAACTTTAAAACCCTGAATGACTCTCTTGGCCATGCGGCAGGTGACCAGATGCTGCGCGAGGTCGGCCAGCGTCTGAGCCAGTTTGCCGACGAGCGCTCGGTGGTGGGGCGCTTGAGTGGCGACGAATTTCTGATCTTGTTGCGCAACGTACAAAGCATGGCCGATGCTGCGCACTCTGTGACCGCTTTAATGCAGGCTGTGGGCCAGCCCATGGTGTTGGCCGATATGCCGGTGAATGTGTCCATCACCGCCGGTATCGCCATGTACCCGGCCGACGGCGAGCATTTTGATGCCTTGTTCAGCCGAGCCGATTCGGCTTTGTATGCGGCCAAGCGGGGCGGGCGTGGCACGTACCAGTTTGCCGATGCGACCATGAACGAGGCCGCGCTGGAGCGGTTGCGGCTGGAGTCTGCCCTGCGGCTGGCGATTGAAAACAACGCGCTGCGCCTGGAATACCAGCCCCTGATCCATCTGCCCAGCGGGCGTGTGGTGGGGGCTGAAGCGCTGTGCCGCTGGGACCACCCCGAGCGCGGCGCGATTCCGCCCAGCATCTTTATTCCGATTGCCGAAGATTGCGGCTTGATCGAGGCCCTGGGCGGCTGGGTGCTGACGACGGCGGCGCTGCAAATGCGCGCCTGGCACGATGCGGGCCAGCCCGAGCTGATGGTGTCGGTCAACCTGTCGGCACGGCAGTTCCGGCGTGGCGTGGTGCTCCAGCAGGTGGAAGACGCACTGACTATCTCGGGCATCGCGCCCGACCGGCTGGAGCTGGAGCTGACCGAGAGCGTGCTGTTGCACGATGGTGAAGCCGTCACCGCCGTGTTGCGCAGGCTCCAGGCCTTGGGCGTGAAGCTGTCGATTGATGACTTTGGCACCGGCTATTCCAGCTTTGCCTACCTGCGGCGCATCAAGTTTGACAAGATCAAGATCGACCAGTCGTTTGTGCGCGACCTGATCGACGACCCCGACAACGCCTCCATCGTGCGCGGCATGATCTCGCTGGCTTTGAGCCTGGGTTTACCGGTGCTGGCCGAGGGCGTGGAAACCGAGGCCGTGGCCCAGCGCCTGCGCCATCTGCAGTGCACCTATGCCCAGGGTTACCATTTCGCGCGCCCCCTGCGGCCCGAGGTGTTTGCCCAGCAGCATGTCTTGTCCGCCGCGCTGTAATTCCATTTCTCATTCCATCCGATATGTTGTTACTTCGCTTTGCCGTGCTAGAGCACTGTCTGCGGCTTTGCGCCTAATCTCGGATGGAATGAGAAACCGAATAAGCTCGGCATACCGTTGCGGCCCCGCCCGGGGCCGGACATGCTTCTCAATCCGTGACCTTTTTTACGTTCTATGAAAATTCTCATTTCCAACGACGACGGCTACCAGGCCCCCGGCATTGTGGCGCTGTACGAGGCACTCAAAGATGTGGCCGACGTGGAAGTGGTGGCCCCTGAGCACAACAACAGTGCCAAGTCCAACGCGCTGACGCTGTACGCGCCGCTGTACGTGCACCAGGCGGCCAACGGTTTTCGTTACGTCAATGGCACGCCTGCCGACTGTGTGCACATCGCCCTGACCGGGTTGCTGGGCTACCGGCCCGACCTGGTGATTTCGGGTATCAACAACGGTGCCAACATGGGCGACGACACCATCTATTCCGGCACCGTGGGCGCGGCCATGGAGGGGTATTTGTTCGGCATTCCGGCCATCGCCTTTTCGCAGACCCAGAAGGGTTGGAAGCACTTGGACGCGGCGGCGCAAACCGCCCGCAATCTTATTTTGCGCATGGCCCAGCAGGACTTGGTGGGTGGCCCGTCCTGGCTACTCAACGTCAACATTCCCAACTTGCCGTTCGATGAGATCCAACCCGCCAAAATTTGCCGCCTGGGGCGCCGCCACGCGGCCGAGCCGGTCATCACCATGCAGAGCCCGCGCGGCGACACCATGTACTGGATAGGCGAGGCAGGCCGTGCCAAGGACGATGCGGATGGCACCGACTTCCACGCCAGCTTGCAGGGTCACGTCACCATCACACCGCTGAAAGCCGACCTGACCGACCATGACCACCTGGGCTACTGGGCGCAAACGGCGGCCCGGTTGGCCTAGGGTGTAGGAGCGTACATGGCACAACGCCCCTCGTTTCCGGCCCGGCTAGACCTGCATTCGGGTACGCCATCGGGTAAAGCAGTTGCTCCTAAAAATATAGCTATTACCGCAGTTGGTATAAGCACTAGCGGCCTGAAAGTCTTAAAAGATACAAAACTGCCTACCGTCTCCGGCCACGGTATGGATTCGGCGGCGGTACGAGCCCGCATGGTGCAAAAGCTGGCGGCCTCGGGTATCGCCTCGGCCCCGGTGCTGCGCGCGATGGGCCAGGTCGAGCGGCACTGCTTTGTCGATACGGCGCTGGTCAACCAGGCCTACGAAGACACCAGTTTGCCCATCGGCCTGGGCCAAACTATTTCCAAACCCAATGTGGTGGCGCGCATGGGCGAGTTGTTGCTGGACTCCCCGCTGGGCCGCGCTGGGCCACTGGGCCGGGTGCTGGAGATCGGCACCGGCTGCGGCTACCAGGCGGCGGTCTTGGCCGTGCTGGCCCGTGAGGTCTACAGCATCGAGCGCCTGCGCGGCCTGCACGACAAGGCGCGCAGCAATTTGCGTCCGTTCCGGCTGGCCAATGTGCACCTGTTGTTTGGCGACGGCATGCTCGGCTACGCCCAGGGTGCACCGTATGCGGGCATCATCGCTGCGGCCGGGGGCGACGCCATTCCGCAGGCCTGGCTGGACCAGTTGGCCGTCGGCGGGCGGCTGGTGGCCCCGATGGTCGGCAGTGGAGGCAAGCAAGCCCTGGTGGTGGTGGACAAAACTGCCCAGGGACTGCAGCAGCAACTGCTGGAGGCGGTGCATTTTGTCCCTCTAAAATCAGGGATTGCTTGAACAGGAATTTCTCATGGATGTGTTGCGTCGTCAGGATTGGAAGAAGGCCCTTGGGTTAACGGCATTGGTGGTGCTGGGCGGCTGTGCCGGTCCTAGCCTGCACAAAGCCCCGGTAGAAGACCGGGGTGGCAGCCGCACCCAGCCGACGGCTGCACCAGAGGCGGTGCCCGCCAAGCCGCTGCCCGGTGCTGAGAACGCAGGCCGCCCCGGTTACTACAGCGTCAAACCGGGCGACACACTGATCCGCATCGGCCTGGACTCCGGCCAAAGCTGGAAAGACATTGCCCGCTGGAACGGTTTGGACAACCCCAATTTGATCGAAGTTGGCCAGGTGCTGCGGGTGATTTCTCCCAATGTTGTGGCCACGGACGCCGGTGTCACCACCCGCCCGGTGGCGTCGTCCACCGTCACACCCGTGGCGATCCCTGCGTCCGGGGCCGCATCTGCGCCTGCACCGGTGGCCAGCGCGCCCAAACCTGCGGCGTCCACTCCGGTGGCAGCGGCGGGCGAAGACGATCTGACCTTCATCTGGCCGACCAACGGCGGCCTGGTGGCCGGTTTTGACGAAGCCAAGAACAAAGGCCTGGACCTGGGCGGTAAAGCGGGTGACGCAGTGCTGGCCGCTGCCGATGGCCGCGTGGTCTATGCCGGTGCCGGCCTGCGCGGCTACGGCAACTTGTTGATCCTGAAGCACAACAACACCTTCCTCACCGCCTACGCCCACAACCAGACCCTGCTGGTCAAAGAAGACCAGTCGGTGCGCAAGGGCCAGAAAATTGCCGAAATGGGCAGCAGCGACGCCGACCGGGTTAAGCTGCACTTTGAAATCCGCCGCAACGGCAAACCCGTCGATCCGGCCAAGTACCTCCCTAACCGGTAAACCGCCATGCACAACCCCAACCTGTCCGGTAAACCTGTGGTGGTGGACGTGTTGGGGGGAGGAGAGCCCACGGAGTTGGACGACGCCGCTGGGCTGTCCCCGCGCCCAAACGACCGTACCCCCTGGCTGGCTGCCGGGTCCGATGGCCACGACACCCTGAGCCTGTACCTGCGCGACGTGCGGCGTACCGAGCTGTTTACCCCCGCCGAAGAATTCGACATGGCCACCCGGGCCCGTGCAGGCGACTTCGCAGCCCGCCAGGCCATGATCGAGCACAACCTGCGTCTGGTGGTCAGCATCGCCAAAGCCTACCTGGGCCGGGGTGTGCCCATGAGCGACCTGATCGAAGAGGGCAACCTGGGCCTGATGCACTCCATCGACAAATTCGAACCCGACCGCGGCTTCCGCTTCTCCACCTATGCCACCTGGTGGATACGCCAGTCGGTCGAGCGCGCGGTGATGCAGCAGGGCCGTGTCATACGCCTGCCGGTGCATGTGGTGCGCGAGCTGCAGCAGGTGCTG